>PXAU01000322.1 GCA_003567075.1 Trueperaceae bacterium | reverse complement strand
GGCGACGTCGCGGTCTACCTGGCCTCGCTCGAGCGCGCCGCGGCGCTCGATCCTGCCATCGTCGCGCCCGCGCACGGCCCCGTGCGCCGCGATGGCAGCGCCGTGCTGCACGCCGCGCACGCCCACCGCCTGGCACGCGAGGCCGAGCTGCTCGAGGCCCTGCGCGAGGGGCCAGCGCGGCTCCGAGCGCTGCGCGAGCGCCTGTACCCCGACCTCCCCGAGGTCGCGCGCGACTTCGCCGAACGCTCACTGCTGGCGCACCTGGTAAAGCTGGTGCGGGAGCTCCGGGTGATGCACGCGGGCAGCGACACGTCAGGCCCGTACCTGCTGGCTCGAGCCTCGGACCCGCCAGGCGCCGCCTGAACGCCCAACCTGAACGCCCAACCTGAACGCCCGACCTGAACGCCCGACCTGAACGCCCGACCTGAACGCAGTCTGGCCGCGCAGCCTGACCACCGCGGGGCGAAGCGCTAGCCTGACGGCTCCAGCGATGCCAGCAGCCATTCCTGCAACGCTGCGCTCGACGGCTGCACCCGCGCGTGCGGCCGTGCCGGCGGCAAGGCCTCCAGCGCCGGGTGCGTCGCGCGGGGCTCGGGCACTGCCCTGGTTACCACCTCGGGGAACTTGGCCGGGTGGGCCGTCGCCAGGACCAGTGCCGGGGCGGCGGCACCGTCGGGCCGGCGTGCGCGCTGACGCCGCAGGGCCTCGAGACCGACCGCCGTGTGGGGGCACACGAGCACGCCGTCATCACGCCAGGTTCGGGCGATCGCCTCGAGCGTGGCGTCGTCGTCGACGCTCTCGCCGACGATCGGCAGCGGGTAGCGGCCATCCGGGAACAGCCCCAACAGCCGCTCGAGGTTGCTGGGGGCGCCGACGTCCATCGCGTTCGAGAGCGTGGCGACGGTGGCGGGCGCGTCGGCCGGCTCGACCTCGCCCCGCAGCACCCGGGGGAAGTGGTCGTTGGCGTTGTGGGCCGCCACGAAACCGGCCAGCGGCAACCCCATGGCGGCCGCCAGGACGCCCGCGCAGAGGTTGCCGAGGTTCCCGCTGGGCACCACGCTCACCACCTCCGAAGGCGCGACAGCGAGCACGCTCGACAGCTGCAGCACGCCCCACACGTGGTACGTCACCTGCGGCAGCAGCCGGCCGACGTTGATCGAGTTGGCGCTCGAGAGCGCCAGCGGCGCCAGCGCCGGATCGACCAGCGCGGCCTTGGCCAAGCGTTGGCAGGCGTCGAAGTCCCCTTCCACGGCCAAGGCGTAGACGCCGTCGCGCGGCAGCGTCAACTGACGCTCCTGCAGCGGGCTCACGCGGCCGGCCGGGTAGAGCACCACCACGCGCAGGTTGGGGATGCCGGCGAAACCGTCGGCGACGGCGCTGCCCGTATCGCCCGAGGTGGCCACCAGCACCGTGGCGCGCTCGCCGCTGCGCCGAAGGCTGTGGCTCCACCAGCGCGCCATGGTGCGCGCAGCGACGTCCTTGAACGCCAGCGTCGGACCGTGGTGGAGCTCGAGCAGCGCCCGCCGATCCGGCAGGGAGCGGATCGGCACCGGGAAGTCCAGCGCCGCCTGGGCGCTCGCCACCCTCGCTTCGCGCTCCTCGGGCGCGAACCAAGGGCCCAACACCGCCGCCACCACCTCGTGCCAGTCCTCGGCCGCCTGCCAGCCGGGCGCCAGGGGCGGCACGCGCGCCGGCACGTACAAGCCGCCGTCCGGCGCCAGGCCGCGGCGTAGCGCCTGCTCGAAGCTGACCGGTCGGCGCGCCGGATCGCGGGTGCTGACGAAGGCCGGGGCGGTGCCGATGGCGTCTCGGGCGGCATTCATGGCGTCGCGGGCGGCTCGAGCGGCTCGAGCGGCTCGAGCGGCTCGCCGTGCGATGCGCCGTGCGATGCGCCGGAGACCTCGGCCGGCAGCGCGGCGAGCTCGACCGGTTGGGGTCCGGGGCGACCGGCGGCGGCCTCGAGCACGTCGGCCACCACCGCGCTCGCGGTCGCCTCGGCCCCCGCCCCGGCACCGGCGATCAGCACCGTACCGACGGCGTCACCGTGGTAGAGGAGCGCGTTGCGGCCGCGTCCGACCGTCACCAGCGGGTGGTCGGCCGGAAGCGCCAGCGGCCGCACCGCGACGCGCCAACGCCCCGCCTCGGACCACAGGCTGGCCACCAGCCGGGCCCGCAGGCCACGCCGCTCGAGCGCCGCGAGGCGCTCGGGGCTGAGGCCGCGGATCCCCCGCACCGCCGGGCGCACCTCCTCCCAGTCGAGCTCGGGCAGAGCGCACAGGCGCGCCAGCACGGTGAGCTTGTGGGCCGCGTCGATGCCGTCGATGTCGAGCGAGGGATCGGCCTCGGCGTACCCCAAGCGTTGCGCCTCGGCCAAGGCGGCCTCGAACCCATCGCCCAGCTCCAGGCGCTCGATCAGGTAGCCGCACGTGCCGTTGAGGAGGCCGTGCAGCGCCAGCGGCCGCGACCCCCGCAAGGTGTGCGCCACAGCCGCCACGACGGGGGTACCGGCCATGACCGCCGCCTCGAAGCCGAGCCGGCCGCTTCTCGCCCAGGCACCCCAGACGTCCCAGCGCTCGGCCAGGGCGGCCTTGTTGGCGCTCACCAGGCGCGCGCCGGCGGCCGCGGCGCGCTGCATGAGGCGCGTCGGCGCCTTGACACCGCCCATCAGCTCGACCACGATGTCGGCATCGGCCAACACCTCTTCCGGATCGGCGCTGAGGTCGGGTGGGCTGGCACCCAGCGAGCGCGGGACCGCCAGGTCGCGCACCAGCGCCTTCGTGACGCACACCTGCGGCCAGCGCTGCAGCAGCCGGATCGCGGCGGCCCCGACGGTGCCCGCGCCCAGGAACGCCACGCGCATCGGCTTCGCGCTCATGCGCCGGAGGCTACCACGGCCTCCGCTCTGGTATCTTCGAGGTTCGTCGAGGGCGTGACCGGCGGCGGCACGCCTGGTCGGGAGGCCAGCATGATCGGCATCGGCATCGTCGGCCTGCCCAACGTCGGCAAGAGCACGCTGTTCAACGCCATCACCAAGGCCGACGTCGAGGCCGCCAACTACCCTTTCGCCACCATCGACAAGAACGTCGGCGTGGTGCCGGTGCCCGATCCCCGGCCCGCCGCGGTGGCCGCCCTGCTCGAGCGCGACGGCCGGCGACCGCCGGCGCTGCCGACCACCATCGAGTTCGTCGACATCGCCGGCCTGGTGCGCGGCGCCTCGCGCGGCGAGGGCCTTGGCAACCAGTTCCTGGCCCACATCCGTGAGGTCGCCGCGACCCTGCACGTGGTTCGCTGCTTCGATGACCCGAACGTCGTGCACGTCCCAGGGACCGTCGATCCGGCGCGCGACATCGAGATCGTCGAGACCGAGCTGGCGCTGGCCGACCTGGCCACGCTGCAGCGTCGCGCCGAGCGCCTGCAGCGGGCAGTGAAGGGCCACCCCGACGACATCGAAGCGTTGCGCCAGGTCGAGGCGCTGGCCGCGGAGCTCGATCGCGGCCGTCAGGCGAGCGCGGTGCTGCGTGAACGCGGCTGGCAGCTGCCGCCCGACCTGCCCCTGCTGAGCGCGAAACCCGTCGTCTACGTCTGCAACGTCGCCGAGTCGGACCTCCCCGACGGTGGCCCGCACGCCGCCACGGTGCGCGCCAAGGCCGCGGCCGAGGGGGCCGCGGCGGTGGTGATCTCGGCGCAGATCGAACGCGAGTTGACCGACCTGCCCGACGACGAGGCGGCGGCCTTCCTGGCCGACCTCGGGCTGGAGCGGCCCGGGCTCGAACGCGTGGTGCGCGCGAGCTACGAGGCGCTCGGCTTGATCACCTTCCTGACGATGAACGACAAGGAGGTCCGGGCCTGGACGGTGCCGGCCGGCGCCACCGCGCCCCAGGCCGCAGGCAAGGTCCACAGCGACATGGAGCGGGGCTTCATCCGGGCCGAGGTCATCCACTGGTCGAAGCTCGTCGAGGCAGGCAGCATGAGCGCGGCCCGTGCCCACGGCTGGCTGCGCACCGAGGGCAAGGGCTACCAGGTCCGCGACGGCGACGTGGTGTACGTCCTGTTCAACGTGTGACCGGCGTGCGCTGCACGGCAGCCGTAGCACTGGGGCGCCGCACGGGCTCAGCAGCGCCGGCAGGCGTTCCGCTCAGAAGACGTTGCCGATGCGGAAGCCGAACACGCCGCCTGGATTGCGCTCGCTGAAGCCGTAGTCGAAGCGTAGCGGCGGTAGCGCTACGCCGCCGAAACCGAGGTCGACCTGGAGCCCGACGCCGGCCGAACCGTACAGCGGCGTCTGGTACTCGGGGAAGCCGGGGACGTTCGAGGCATAGCCGACGTCGACGAACACGATGCCGACGACGGTCTCGGTGGCGAAGGTGCTGAGACCGAAGTCGTAGCGGTACTCGAGCGAACTGGTGACGTAGGAGCGGGAGGGATCGAAGTCCGTCTCGCGGTACCCGCGCACCAAGGTGGCCTCCTCCAGTGTGCGGCCCACCTGGAAGCGGCGCGAGGTCGGGTAGAAGCTACCAAACTGGTGGCCGGCGTTGAGCCGCACCGCGAACACGTGGTTCGGGTCGCTCACCTCGTCGGGCACCAGCGTCGCTAAGTGCAGGTACGTCTTCGCCCCCACCTGCAGCTGCTGGAAGGTGTAGCCGCGGCGGTCGCCGCTGTCGGGATCGGTGACGTCGTTGCCCCAGCCGAAGCCGACCGAGACGCTGGCGCCGATCCCCTCGCGCGGGAAGCTGACGCTGTCGCGATCGTCGTACACCAAGCCGGCGCTCACGAACGCCGAGAGGCCGCTGGTGGGCAACGACTCGGCTGCGAGCTCGAGCGGCAAGGCGCACCGGTCCGGGTTGCGCACGCGCCCGTCCTCGATCTCGCAGGCCTCGCGCGGCGGCTCCAGCACGTAGTGGTTGTACGTCAGCCGCGTGCCGACCTGCAGGTCGGTGAAGGGCAGCACCCGACGCCCGACGCTGAAGGCCACGCCGCTGCTGCGCACGGTGTACTCACCCACCGGAACGCGGTTCTCCTCGAGGTCGTCGAGGCCGGGGTACACCGCCGTGAGGCTGCCTCCGCGGACCAGCCGCTGGTTGACGTCCACCACCGAGAACAGTGACGCCGACACGCTCGTCGGCACCTCCTCGAAGTCGTAGACGTCGACGTAGAGCCACGGGATCGCGTAGCGGACGCTGCCGCCGAACTGCAGCCCCAGATCCGACGTGAGCCCCTGCACCTCGGCCGAGAGCGAGTGCGCGCGGCCCCAGAGGTTGGCCTCGGCGAAGCTGAGCGAGGCCGAGAAGCCGGTGTCGGTGTTGTACTGCGCCGACGGTTGGAACACGCCGGTCTGCGCCGCGCGGACCACGACGCCGATCGTGACGTGGTCGGGCTCGTCGGCCGGCAGCAGTTGGCGGCTGACGGGCGTGACCACCCCGAGGCGCGCCACCGCTCGTAGTCCGTCGTCGAGCGCGCGCAGGTCGAGCACGCCACCCGGCGTTGGCAGGTAGCGGGTGATGACGAAGTCCTGGGTGCGCCCGTCGCGCCCGTCGTAGCTGATCTCGTAACCGGCGATGCGCTGCTCGCGCACGCGCTGAACGTAGGTGCCGTCATCGCGCCAGCTGAAGCCGGGCTGGCTGCCGATCACCACGTTGCGCTCGGCGTACAGCGCTCGGATGCGGCGGAAGTCCTCCTCCGCCAAGGCTGACGTGAACGTGTCGCTCTCGCGCAAGGTCAGCACCTCGAGGATGGCCTCGTCGTCGATCACGGTGTTGCCCTCGATGACCACGCGGCGGACCGGGCCCGCGGTGTCGGGCGGACCGACCGCGAAGCCGACGCGCACGGCACCCGCTTGCGTCACCTGCGGCACCACCCGCACGTCGGCGGTGCGACCCGCCGCCAGCCGCCGCACGTCGTCGAGCAACACGTCAACGTTGAACAGGTCGCCGACCTCCAGGCTGAGCGCCGAGGCGTCGACGCCCAAGGCGGTGGTGTCGAAGGAGACGATACGCAACTCGCGGAAGCGCACCGTGAGCGTGCCGTCCGCAGCCAACTCGCTGCGTTCCTCGTCGACGCCCGACTGGCGGTAGCCGAGGTCGGCGTAGCGCTCGGCGACCGCGTCGACCGCAGCCCGGTAGCTGGCCAGCTCGAAGCGATCACCGGCGCTGACGGCGCGGAAGATCCGCTCCAGCTCCTCCTCGCTCAGCACCGACGAGGGCGCGAACTCGACGCTCGTGAGGGGTGCGGTCTCGGTGACGCTGTAGCGCAGCCGCACTGGCGCCCGGCCGTCGTCGCCCACCGGTGCGCTGCGATCGGGGATCGTCTCGAGCAGCACCGGCACGTCGAAGGGCACGCCGACACTGCGGTAGATCTCCTGGATGCTGTCGATCGCCTGCTCGGCCCGGATGGCGTTGAGGGTTCGGCCGGCATCGAGCAGGTGCTCGCGGATCACCGCCTCGCGCAGGGCCTCGGCGTCGATGAGGTCGACACCCGCGAACTCCACGCCCGCGATGCGCGGGTTCTCGCGCACCCGCACCACGAGGATCGGACCGGCGCCGCGGTCCTCCAGCGCGACCGACACCTCCTCGAAGGCGCCCAGCGCGTAGACGCGGTTGCGTTCGGCCTCGAGGTCGACCCGCTCGGCGGGCGTGCCGACGCGCGCGGCCACGATGGTGCGGACCACGTCGGCGAAGGCGCTGGTGCCGTCGACGCGCACCTCGATCAGGTTGCCGGTGATGGTGGGAGCGGTCTGCGCGAACGCACTCGCGGTCACGAGGGTCACGGCCGCGAAGAGGCCGACGAGGACGGTTCTGAGGCGCATCCCGCAGTCTACCCGAGGCCGCGTGAGAGGCCCGCGGCGCGGACGTGAGACGTCTGAGCCGCGAGCGGCGCCGACGGTATGATGGGGCGCATGCGGGAGACCCGACAGGCTGCACCCGATTGGCCCGCGCTGGCCCAGCGCGCCGCCGCGGCGTTGCGCGAGGCCGGCGCAGCCGAGGTCGAGATCGGCATCGTTCTCGGCTCGGGCTTGGGCCCCCTCGCCGACGAGATCGAAGCGCGCTGCGCCCTGCCGTTCGCCGAGCTGCCCGGGATGGCCGCGTCGAGCGCCCCGGGCCATGCCGGCAGGGTGGTCGTGGGCACGCTCGCCGGACGCGAGGTGATCGCCTTCCAGGGACGCCTGCACGGCTACGAGGGCTTCGATGCCCGCGCCTGCGCCTTCCCGGTGCGGCTGATGCACGCGCTCGGCGCCCACGCGCTGGTGGTGTCGAACGCCTGCGGCGGTCTCGACCCGCACCTCCGCGCCGGCGACCTGCTGCTGCAGCTCGACCTCGTCAACGCCACCGGCGACCAGGCCCTGGTGGGCCCCGACGACGGCTTGGGCGAGCGTTTCACGGTGATGTTCGACTGCTACGACGAGGCTTACCTCGAAGCCGCCCGCGCCGCGGCTCGACGGCTCGACCAGCCGTTGCGCGAGGGCGTCTACCTGGCCATCCGCGGGCCGGCCTACGCGACGCGAGCCGAGCTTCGCGCCTACCGCGCCTGGGGCGCCGACGCGATCGGCATGTCGACGGTGCACGAGGTGGCCATGGCGCGGCACCTGGGCCTGCGTGTGCTGGGGCTCTCGGCGGTGACCGACATGGCGCTGCCCGATGCCAGCGCCCACGTCACCGGCGCCGAGGTGGTGCGCATGGCCGAACGCATGGGCGAGCGCTTCCGGACCCTGGTGCGCGAGGTGCTCCCTGTCCTGTGACGACCAGCGGGCGACCGCGATCGCCCATCCGGGCCTAGCCGCGGTGCGTGCCCGCATCGCCGCGGCCTGCGCGCGCGTGGGGCGCTCCCCGTCGGACGTGCGCTTGGTGGCGGTCACGAAGGGTCGCAGCCCCGACGAGGTGTCGGCCCTGCTGGCGGCGGGGCAGCGCGACCTCGCTGAGAACCGCGTGCAGGCCTACCGGGCGGTGGCGAGCGCCTTCCCCCAACCCGATCTGCGCTGGCACCTGGTGGGGCACCTGCAGCGCAACAAGGTGCGCTTCTGCCGCGGCTTCGCGCTGATCCACTCGCTCGACAGCGAGCGCTTGGCGTTGGCGCTGGAGGCCGAGGGAGCGAGGCACGGGCACGTCTTCAGCAGCCTGGTGCAGCTGAACGTCTCGGGCGAGGCCAGCAAGTACGGCCTCGCGCCGAGCGAGCTCGCGCCGCTGCTGGCGTTGGTTCGCGATCTGGTGCACGTGCAGGTCGAGGGGCTGATGACGATGGCGCCCTACGACCCCGATCCCGAGCGGGCGCGGCCCGTCTTCCGCGCCTTGCGTGCGCTCGCGCTGGGGCACGGACTCGAGCAGCTGTCGATGGGGATGAGCGGCGACCTCGAGGTGGCCGTGGAGGAGGGAGCGACGCTGGTGCGCGTCGGCACGGCGTTGTTCGAGCCCGAGCCGAGCCTGACGACCTCCGCTCAGCCCGGCTCCGACTCGTCGACCGACACCTGAGCAGCCTCGCTCGTGCCTGCCGCGTAGGCGTCGATGGCGGCGTCCAAGGTGACGAAGGCCAAGGTTGCGCACTTCACCCTGGCGTGCAACTTGCTGACGCCCTCGAGCACCGCCAGGTCGCCCAGGCTCGGATCGGCGCCCTCACCGCGGATCATGGCCTTGAAGCGCGTGATCAACTGCGTCGCCTCGTCGAGCGTCAACCCTCGCACCGCCTGGGTCATGAGGCTGGCCGCGGCCTGGCTGATCGCGCAGCCGTGCCCGTCGAAGCTGGCTTTGTCGACGCGGCCGTCGGCGACGTGCAGGTAGACCACCAGCTCGTCGCCGCAGGAGGGGTTGACACCCTCCTGGCGCACGCTGTACGGGTCGAGCGCTCCACGGTTGCGGGGCGACCGGGCGTGCTCGAGGACGGCGTCACGGTAGACCTGCTCCAGGAACCCCATGCGCTCAGGCTACCGCGCCGAAGAACGCTCGCGCCTCGGCGACGGCCTCGACCAGCCGGTCGACGTCGTCTCGGGTGGTGTGCAGCCAGAAGCTGGCGCGAACCGTGCTCTGCACCCCGAGCGCCCGCATGAGCGGCTGGGCGCAGTGGTGGCCGGCGCGCACCGCCACGCCGAACGTGTCGAGCGCGCTGGCGACGTCGTGGGGGTGCACCCCCTCGACGTTGAAGGGCACGATCCCACCGCGGTCGTCGCCCTCGGGGCCGTAGACGCGCACGCCCTCGACGGCGCGCAAGCGCTCGATGGCGTAGCGCGCCAGGGCGCGGTCGTGGTCCCAGATCGCCGCCAGGCCGACCTCGTCGAGGTAGTCGAGCGCGGCGTGGAGGCCCACCGCTTCAGCGATCGCCGGCGTGCCGGCCTCGAAGCGCATCGGGATGTCGGCGTACGTGCTGCGCTCCAGCTCGACGCTGCGGATCATCTCACCGCCCCCCAGGAAGGGGGGCCAGGTGCGCAGCAGGTCCTCGCGCACCCACAGCGCCCCGATCCCGGATGGAGCGCCCACCTTGTGCCCCGAGAAGACGTACATGTCGGCTCCCAGGGCCTGGACGTCGACCGGCAGGTGGGGCGCGGCCTGGGCGCCGTCCACCAGCAGCAGCGCGCCCGCGGCGTGCGCCAGGGCGGCGATGTCGGCGATCGGGTTGAGCAGCCCCAACACGTTGCTCACGTGGAAGGTCGTCACCAGCCTGGTGCGTGGCCCGATGGCGTCGGCCAAGGCGTCCATGTCGACGCGCTGATCGCGGCCGAGCGGGACACCGCGGATGACCACCCCTCGCTCGGCGGCAAGCAGGTGCCAGGGCACCAGGTTGGCATGGTGTTCAGCCACCGTGAGCACGATCTCGTCGCCCTCTCGCAGGGCCGTGCGACCCCAGGCGTGCGCCACCAGGTTGATGCCTTCGGTGGCGTTGCGGACGAACACCAACGAGCGCTCACTGGGCGCGTTGAGGAAGCGCGCGGTGCGCGCACGGGCGGCCTCGTAGTGGCTGGTGGCCTCGTCCGAGAGCGTGTGGGCACCTCGGTGCACGTTCGCGTAGTGCTGGCGGTAGAAGGTGTCGACGGCGGCCAGCACGCGCGCCGGCTTCTGGGCCGAGGCCGCGCTGTCGAGGTACACGAGCGGAGCGTCGTGAACGCGTCTCTCGAGGATGGGGAAGTCGAGGCGGCGGACGGAGGCGTCGAAGGCCATGGCGGATGGTACCACTTCTCGGAACCGTTCCGAGTTTCACGCGCGGCAACGGGAGCGGTAGACTCCGAGGCGTGCGGGTCCGATCGCTGCGGCAACTGCACGTGCGCAACCTGGTCACCGAGCGCCTCCGCTTCGAGGACGGCGTGACGGCGGTGGTGGGCCCCAACGCGGCCGGCAAGTCGAACCTGCTCGAGGCGCTGGCGTTGGGTCTGGGCGGCTCCGGCGGCGGCGCGCGCGTGGCCGAGTCGCTGCGCTTCGGGCACGACGAAGGCTACGTGCGCGTCGACGTCGACACGCAGGACGGTCCGCACACGGTCGAGGTGGGCCTCGCGCCCGGGCGCAAGGTGTTCCGGCTCGACGGCCAGGTGGTGCGCGCGGCGGAGGTCGCGCGCGTCTGTGGCGTGGTGCTGGTGGCGCCCAACGACGTGGAGGTGGTGCACGGACCGCCTGCGCGCCGGCGTGCCTTCCTCGATCACCTGTTGTCGCGGCTGTCGCTGCGCTACGCGCTGCAGCTGCGCGCCTACCAACGCGTCGTCGAGCAACGCAACGCGCTCCTGCGCGACGGCGACCCGAGCGGCACCGGTGCCACCTGGGACGCGCGCTTCGTGGCGCTCGGGCAGGAGCTGGGCGCCCTGCGCGAGCGCGCGGTGGCGTCGCTCGCGGCCGCCGCAGCCGACGCCTACGACCGCATCGCCGGCGCTGCGCACGGCTTCGAGGTGACCCTCGCGCGCAGCTCCTGCGAGCACGACCTGGCAGCGGCGCTGGCGGCGACCCGCGAGGCGGAGCGCTCCCGCGGCGCCACGCTCGTCGGTCCGCACCGCGACGACCTGCAACTGCGGCTGGCCGACCGGGGCCTGCAAGCGTACGGTTCGCGCGGCGAAGCCCGCACGGCAGCGCTGGCGCTGCGCGTGGCCGAGCGGGAGCTGCTGGAGGCCCGCCACGGCGAGCCGCCACTGCTGTTGATCGACGACGTCAACGCCGAGCTCGACGGCGACCGGCGCCGCTTCCTCGTGACCCTGGCCCGCTCGGCGCCGCAGGCGATCGTCACCGGCACCGACGTGCCCGCCGGCGCGGATCGGGTGTGGCGGATCGCGGCGGGTCGCATCCAGCCGACGGAGGCTCCGGTGGAGGTCGCGGATGGCGCCTGAGCGACCGCTGGCCGAGCTCCTGCGGGAGGCCTTCCGGCGCAGCGGCCTGCTGCGCGGTGTGCGCCGAGCCGAGGCGGTGGTGCTGTGGCGCCGCGTGGTGGGCCCCGAGGTGGCCCGCTTCTCGCGCGCGGTGGCGCTCCAGCAAGCGACCCTGGTGGTCGACGTGCCCGACCCGGAGACGGCCCTGCATCTGGGCCTGCAACGCCATCACCTGCTGCGGGCTTACGCCGAGCACCTGGGGCCCGACGTGGTGCGCGAGATCCGTTTCCGGGTCGGCCGACCCGCTGACGCCGAGCGCGCCCCCGAGCCTACGCCGGGCAGCAGCGCGAGCGCCGACCCGCGTGCCGTGGCGGCCCTGGCGCGCCGCCTGCAGGACGTGCCAGAGGCGCTCGCCGGGCCGGCGTTGCAGGCGGGCGCGGCGCTGCTCGCGCTGCGGGCGCGGCGCCGCGCCGAGGGCTGGCAACCCTGCGCCGTCTGCGACGCGCTGCGCGAGCCCCGACGAGGCTCGCCCGCCGCCCCGGCGATCGAGCATCCCGACTGGTGCCCGACCTGCCGGCGCGTGTCGTCGCTGCCCCGGGTGACGCGCCAGGCCGCGCGGCTAGCGCTCGACCCCGACGCCGACACGCCCAGCCTGAGCGATGACGAGCGGCTGGTGGCGAGGGCCCTGGCCGCCGAACGGGCGGCCGAGCGCGCGCTGGCGCTCCTGCCGCAGGCCTTGGCCGATCCGTCGGTGGTACCGGCCCTCGAGCACGTCGCTCGGGCGCAGGCCGCGCTGGCGCGCGGTCTCAGCCTCGACCAGGTCGACGACGAGGCGCTCGCCCACGTCGATCCCCGAATCCTGCGTGCGCTCGGACGCTGGAGCGCCACGCGCCGTCCTCCCACGAAGGAGCACCCGTCATGACAACACCCGTCGTCCTCTGCGTCCTCGATGGCTTCGGCCTGGCCGAGCCCGGTCGCGGCAACGCCGTCGCGAGCGCCCGTACCCCCGTCTTCGATGCTCTTTGGGCCGACGCTCCCCGCACCACCTTGGAGGCCTCCGGCGAAGCCGTCGGCCTGCCCGACGGCCAGATGGGAAACAGCGAGGTCGGGCACCTCAACCTCGGCGCGGGCCGCGTGGTGATGCAGTCGCTGTCGTTCGTGCAGGACACCATCGACGACGGCAGCCTGTTCGAGAACGAGGTCCTGGTGGACGCCTGCCAGGCCGTCGCCGACGGCGGGGCGCTGCACCTGATGGGGCTCGTCTCCGATGGCGGCGTGCATTCCGACCTGCCCCACCTGCTGGCGCTGTTCGACCTGGCGAAGCAGCAGGGTCTCCAGCGCGTCTACCTGCACGCCTTCACCGACGGGCGCGACACCGCACCCGACAGCGGCCGCGGGTACCTGCACCAGGTCGAGGAGCATCTGCGCGAGACCGACAACCCGGGGCGCATCGCCACGGTGATCGGCCGCTACTGGGCGATGGACCGCGACCGCCGGTGGGACCGCACCAAGCGGGCCTACGACGCCATCGTGCTCGGCCGCGCCGAGCACGGCGCCGAGAGCGCCGACGAGGCCATCGCCCAGGCCTACGAGCGCGGTGAGACCGACGAGTTCGTGGAGCCTACGCTCGTCACGCCTGAGGGCGAGGCGCCGGTGACCCTGGACGACGGTGACGCGGTGGTGTTCTTCAACTTCCGTGCCGACCGCGCGCGCCAGCTCAGCCACGCGCTCCTCGGAGGCCCGGATTGGGACGGCTTCGAACGCGAGCGCGTCGCGCAGATCCACTACGCCTCGTTGATGCCCGTGGACGACACGCTGGGCACCCCGTACGCGTTGGTGCTGCCGGACGTCGAGACGCCGCTGGGCGAGGTGATCGCGGCCGCCGGCCTGCGCCAGTACCGCACCGCCGAGACCGAGAAGTACCCGCACGTGACGTACTTCTTCAACGCCAAGCGCGAGACGCCGTACGACGGCGAGGAACGCTACATGGAGCCGTCGCCCAAGGTGCGCACCTACGACCTGCAGCCGGAGATGAGCGCGCTGCCGCTGACCGACGCCACGGTGGCGCGGCTCGAGCACCACGACGACGCCTTCGTGCTGATCAACTACGCCAATCCCGACATGGTGGGGCATACCGGCGTGCTGGAGGCCGCGATCAAAGCCTGCGAGACCGTCGACGCGTGCCTCGGCCGGCTCGAGGCGGCGGTGCGGGCGCGCGGCGGCGTGCTGCTGGTGGTGGCTGACCACGGCAACGCCGAGACGATGCTGACCGCGGAAGGGTCGCCCCACACGGCGCACACCACGAACCCGGTGCCGTGCCTGCTGGTCGGCGGCCCGGACGGCGTCGGTCTGCGCGACGGCGGCGTGCTGGGCGACATCGCGCCGACGGTGCTCGAACTCCTCGGCGTCGCGGTCCCCGACGTCATGACGGGGCGCTCGCTGCTCCGGCGCTGAGGCCCGCGCGGCGGCCGGCAGCGGTGCCGTCTGGCCATCGTCTCCCACCGGCAGGCGTGACGAGCGCGAGGGCCCGAGCGTACGCTCGGGCCCTCGTCCGCGGCTGGCTGTCGTCTCGGGCCGGCGGCGCGCCACCGGCACGGGGACGTCAGGCGGGGTTCAGAAGTCCATCCCGCCCATGCCGCCCATGTCGCCACCCGGCATGGGGGGCGTCTTGTCTTCCTTCTCGGGCTTGTCCGCGATGACCGCCTCGGTGGTCAGCATCAGCGAGGCGATCGAGGCGGCGTTCTGCAGCGCCGTGCGGGTCCCCTTGGCGGGGTCGACGATGCCGGCAGCGATCATGTCAGGCACGTACTCGCCGATGGCGGCATCATAGCCGTACTTGCCGTCGTTGGTGTTCATGATGCCGTTGACGACGACCGAACCTTCGGCGCCGGCGTTGATGGCGATCTGGCGGGCCGGCTCCTCGAGCGCGCGCATGAGGATGCGGGCGCCGGTGCGCTCGTCGCTCTCGAGCTCTTCGGACAGTTTCTGGACCGCGCTGATGGCGTGGATGAGGGTGACGCCACCACCGGCGACGATGCCTTCCTCGACGGCCGAGCGGGCGGTCGAGAGGGCGTCCTCGAAGCGGTGCTTCTTCTCCTTGAGCTCCGTCTCGGTGGCCGCGCCGACGCGGATCACCGCGACGCCGCCAGCCAGCTTGGCCAGCCGCTCCTGCAGCTTCTCGCGGGCGTAGTCGCTGTCGGTGTTCTCGATCTCACCGCGGATGCCCTTGACGCGGGCGGCGATGGCCTCGCTGTCGCCCATGCCCTCGATGATCGTGGTCTCGTCCTTGCTGATGCGCACGCGCTTGGCGCGGCCGAGCTGGGCGAGACGCACGTTCTCGAGCTTGTGGCCGAGCTCCTCGGTGATGACCTCACCACCGGTGACCGCGGCGATGTCCTTGAGCATCTCCTTGCGGCGGTCACCGAAGCCGGGGGCCTTGACGGCGGCGATGTTGAGGGTGCCGCGCAGCTTGTTGACGACCAGCGTCGCGAGCGCTTCGCCCTCGACGTCCTCGGAGATGATCAACAGCGGCTTGCCGGTCTGCGCCACCTGCTCGAGCACCGGCAGCAGGTCCTTGAGCGCGGCGACCTTCTTCTCGTGGATGAGGATGTAGGGCTCCTCGAGTACCGCCTCCATCGCCTCGCTGTCGGTGATGAAGTAGGGCGAGATGTAGCCCTTGTCGAACTGCATGCCCTCGACCACGTCGAGTTCGGTGTCGAGCGACTTCGACTCCTCGACCGTGATCACGCCGTCACGACCGACCTTGTCCATGGCGGCGGCGATGAGACGGCCCACCTCGGCCTCGTTGGCGGAGATGGCGGCCACCTCGGCCACGGCCTTGCTGTCCTCGACCGGCTTCGACATCGCGGCGATCTCCTTGACCGCGACCTCCACGGCCTTGTCGATGCCGCGCTTGAGCGCCAGCGGGTTGGCGCCCGCGGCGACGTTGCGCAGGCCCTCGCGCACGATCGACTGGCCCAGCACCGTGGCGGTGGTGGTGCCGTCGCCGGTGATGTCGTTGGTCTTGCTGGCGATCTCGATCAGCAGCTTGGCGCCGATGTTCTCGATGTTGTCGGAGAGCTCGATCTCCTTGGCGACGGTGACGCCGTCCTTGGTGATGGTCGGGCTGCCGAACTTCTTCTCCAGGACCACGTTGCGGCCCT
>PXAU01000410.1 GCA_003567075.1 Trueperaceae bacterium | reverse complement strand
CGGCGCCCAGGGGGAGGCGGCCGCGGGCGGGCGGGGCGGCCGGGTGAGGTGGCCTGGGGCGCCCTGGGGACGTGGCAGGCCGAGGCGCCGGCCGCGTGCTACACTCGCGCGCGCCGCGACGCCCCGAGGGCCACCGCGGCACGTTGGAGGCCAGCATGCGCGTCGCCATCGTGGGCGCCACCGGCGCCGTGGGGCAGGAGCTCCTCGCCTTGCTCGACGAGCGCTCGTTCCCGCTCGCCTCGCTCAGGCTGTTCGCATCGGCACGCTCCGCCGGACGGACGCTGCGGTTCGGTGGGCGCACGCTCACGGTGGAAACGCTGCCCGAGACCGGCGACCTCGCATCGGACCTGGTGTTCTCCTCCGCCGGTGGCGACCTGGCGCGGGCGCAGGCCTGGCGCTGGGTCGAGCAGGGAGCGCTCGTGATCGACAACACCAGCGCCTGGCGCCTCGACGAGCGCGTTCCGCTGGTGGTACCCGAGGTGAACGTCGAGGCTGCGCGCGCGCATCGGGGTGTGATCGCGAACCCGAACTGCTCGACGATCATCGCGCTGATGGCGTTGGCCCCGCTGCACCGGGCCTTCGGCCTGCGACGCGTCACGGTCGCCACCTACCAGGCGGTGTCGGGCGCCGGCCAGGCTGGGATCGAGGAGTTGACCGAGCAGACGCGCGCGGTGCTCGCCGGCGAGGACACGCAGCCGCGCACGTTCACCCACCCGATCGCCTTCAACCTCTTCAGCCACGACTCTGCCGTGGGACCGGACGGCTACAACCTCGAGGAGCGCAAGCTGCTGTGTGAATCGCGCAAGATCCTGGACGCTCCGCAGCTGCAGGTGTCGGCCACCTGCGTGCGCGTCCCGGTGCTGCGGGCCCACGCCGAGGCGATCCACGCCGCGTTCGAGCGACCGGTCGGGGAGGCCGAGGCGAGGGCCGTCCTGGCGCGGGCGCCGGGCGTTCGGCTGGTGGACGACCGGGCCTCGAACACCTTCCCTATGCCGCTCGAAGCGAGCGGGCGCGACGAGGTGCTGGTCGGACGGGTTCGCGCCGACGCATCGAGCCCGGGCGCCGTGGCGTTGTTCGTGGTCGGTGATCAGATCCGCAAGGGGGCGGCCCTGAACGCGGTCCAGATCGCCGAGGCGTTGGGGGCGTAGGAGCGTTTCGCGCGCGCTGCACGCGGCGGGCGCCCGCGCAGGGCGCGCGCACGGCGCAGCCGAACGGCCGACGCCGCTACGGCGCGATGCGACCCACGCGGCGGTACACCTCCAGCGCGCCCCACTCGCGCACCGCCTGGTCGAGGTCGGCCAGGGTGCCAGCCACGTCCCAATCGAGCCCGATGGTGGCTCTGCCGGTGCTGCGAAAGTCGACCGGATATGGCACCAGATCGGTCCATCCCTGGTTTTTGAAGGTCGCCAGGGCCCGCGGCATGTGCATGGCCGAGGTCACCAGCAACCAGGTCTCGCCGGGGCGCGGCGGCGTCTCGCGTAGGGCCACGATGGCGTCCTCGTACGTGCTGCGGGCGGCACCGAGGTAACGGATGTCGCGCCCGGCGAAGACCGGGCCGAACCACAGCGAGCGATCGGTCCCTTCGGCTCGGAAGTCCTGGCCGAACGCGTCGCCGAACACGCCCGTGAACACGAGCCGCGCACCGGGATAGCGCTGGGCCAGCGCGGCGGCGGCGGCGACGCGTTCACCGGCGTCGTTCAGGGTGAGCTGCCCGCGCTCGGCCGTGATGCGCCACTCGACCGCGCCGCCCAGCACCAGGATGCCGTCCACCTGCGCCGGGAGCGGTGGGGGCGGCACCTGGTCCTCGAGCGGACCCGCGAGCCACTCGGTGACCGGCAGCACCACCACGACGGCGATCCCGACCAGCACGAGCGTCAGCAGGCTCGCCGCGAGCGCGTGCCAGCGAAACCAGGTCGCCACGAGCGCCAGGGCGATGGCCACGACCATCAAGCTGCTCGGCTGCAACAGCGCCCATAGTGCCTCGCTCACGCGGTTCCTCCTCCCGGTGCGCCCGCGCGCGTCTGATAGTGTGCAGTCAACCACACCCCAGGACATGCGCGGTGAGGGGGCGCACACCGGGGCGGCTACGAGGAGGCGAGAGATGAAGCTGGCCATCGTCACGGACTCCACCTGCGACCTGAGCGCCGAGCGACTCAAAGCCCTGAACGTGCATCGCGTGCCCCTGTACGTGGCCTTCCAGGGCAAGACGCACCAAGACTGGATCGACATCACGCCCAGGCAGATCATCGACGGGGTGAAGGCCGGCGCCGACCTCCCCACGACCAGTCAGCCGAGCCCGGAGGACTTCTCCAGCGCCTACAAGGCGGCGGTCAAGGCCGGCGCCGAGCAGATCCTGGTGATCACCATCTCCAGCGCCATCTCGGGGACGCTGCAGTCGGCGACCATCGCGGCGGAGGACGCGGGCGCGCCGGTCACCACCTTCGACTCCAAGCAGGCCAGCGTCGGTATCGGCAACCTGGTCGAGGTGGCGGCGGCGATGCGCGACGAGGGTGCCGCGCTCGAGGACATCGTCAAGGCGCTGGAGCGCACCCGTGCCTCGATGAAGGTGGTGTTCGCGGTCGACACGCTCGACTTCCTGCTGAAGGGCGGGCGCGTGAGCAAGGCCTCGGCGCTCATCGGCGGCATGCTCAACATCAAGCCTATCCTGGCGCTCGACGACGGCAAGATCGTGCCGGTCGCGCGCGCGCGCGGAACGAAGAAGGCGATCGCCGAGTTGGTGGCCCGCATCAAGGCCCACGCCGAGGCCAACCCCGGCCCCCTCGTCCTCGACTTCCTGCACGTCGAGGACCCGGCAGCCGCCGACACCCTGCGACGGGCGGTCCAGGATGCCGGCATCAAGTTCGAGGGCGGCGACTCGCGCGACATCGGCTCGGTGATCGCGGCCCACGTGGGTCCCGGCACCTTCGCCTGCTACGCGCACGTGCGACCTTGAGGTCGATCCCCGGGTCGTCTCGAGCCGGTATCCCTGGCCCCACGACCGCGGGAAGGCGCCCCTGACGACCGGCGCCTGAGCGGCGTCGGTCAGGATTTGATCAGCGGAAGCTGATGACGCCGGCCTGCGGGACTGCGCGTAGCGTCAGCTCGACCTCGGTCCCGGTCGGCACACCGGGGACCTCGAGCGTTGCCTGCAAGGCGCCCTCGACACCGAACGTACCGCCGGCGACGAGGGCGTCGAACAGTGCTGCGGCACGGCTGGCGGTGATGACGATACGGGCCTCGTCGGGAACCGCAGCGTCGTAGGTGCACGCCACCGGGCCCTCGCCGCCATCGCCGCATGCCAGCTTCGTGACGACGATGGCCGGCACGAACGAGGCGCTCCCCCCGACCTCGCTCACCACGTCAGCTTCGTGACGGAACGCAAGCTCGAGGCTGGCACCGCCGATGGCGAAGCTGGCGGGCGCGTCGGCCTCGCCGCCGGGGACGCGCACGGTGACGTTCGGGTCGATCGTCAGCGCGTCTCGCACGCTGCCGGCGCGGGCCACCCGCGACGCGGCTGGCGGCAGATCGATGCCTTCGGTGGAGAAGCTGCCGGCGAGCCCTCCGATGAGGGTGGTGGCGCCGGCTTCGCTCGTGCGGCCGGCCTCGCTCGTGCGG
>PXAU01000281.1 GCA_003567075.1 Trueperaceae bacterium | reverse complement strand
GAGCAGGTGGTGGTGCATTGTCTGCTCTGAATGCAGTTAATCCTGCCGGTGTTTGGACCGTTCAATTAAACCATACTTTCCCCTTCGATATGGGAACCGCTCAGACCATGGGCATCATCCTTGATTTGGATGCCGGTCCGATTGACCCATTCGATAATTGTGATCTCGATGACTTGTTCTTTGACGAGACTGTAGTTAATTTTGATAAGTGTGATGAAGTTATTCAGGAAATTGAAAGAACCTGGACTGCTGTAGATGGTTCCGGTAACACAGCTTCTTGTTTGCAGACCATTGAGGTGCTTCGCACTGGACTCGATGAGCTTACACTCCCCGGAAATATCACTTTAAATTGCACACAGAATTTTGCAGTGGATGATCAGGGCAATCCCCATCCTTCTGTGACAGGAGAGCCGGGCAACAAATGCCCGAATGTACTCGGAACTTACACAGACATTGTTATCAATGATTGTCCGGGAACGGTTAAGATACTTCGAAAGTGGGTGTTGATTGATTGGTGTACCGGGCAAGACCAGGAGCACACCCAAATTATTAAAATTGAGAACAATACGACTCCGGAAATTGAGTGTTTACCATCTGTTGATGTAAGCACTGCATTCAATGCCTGTGAAGGCACCTGGGATGCTACGCTTGAGAGTTTGTTTGCTTCTGGTGATATTGGTGCTCTTCCAGAAGACGCTTGTTCTGATGAGGTGACCTATATTGTTGAGTCAAGTGCCGGAACTGTTGATAACATCAACAACAACTGGATTATTTCCGAACTTCCTCTGGGAACTCACCAGGTTTCTTATACTGCCAATGATGGATGTGGCAATACAGCGGAATGTGTGACCAATGTTAATGTAGTTGATGATGTTGCTCCAGTGGCTGTTTGTGACCTTGATACTCGAGTTTCTCTCGGAGGTGGCACACAAGGTTTTGCGCGTGTATTCGTAGATGCTTTCGACGATGGCTCCTGGGACAACTGTGGAGTTGAGTCTGTATTGGTTAGAAGATCACGTGACGACAACAATTTCTCTAAAAACAGTCAGTGTGACAACAGCCGTACTGATTGGCAGGAGTTTATGGATTTCTGCTGTGCTGACATTGAAGCTCGTGACGGAGAACTCGATATCTATGTTCAGGTAACTGACCTTAGTGGAAATACCAACATCTGTAGCGTGACTGTATATGTAGAAGACAATGTAGCACCTGCGATTACATGTCCTTCCGAATTGGATGTGACGGTTAACTGTCTGTTCGACTGGGGTAGCTTTGACTTCAACGATCCTAATTCAGATGTATCACAAGATGCATTGGATGAGTTGTTTGGAGGGATAGTACCAATTCAGCTCGGTGTTGACCGCGTAACTCGCGTGGTTGATCCTGCTGCCCAGCCTGCCAACGCATTGGATGAGGTTACAATTATAGACGGATTTACGATAGACAACTGCCCCAACGGATTGGAGATCGAACAGGAAATTTTCATAGGTGTATTAGAGGATTGCAACTATCTGGGTACAGGAGTACGGGTTACACCTACCCAGGAAAGAATAGTTTTTAATCAAACTACACCTCAGCAGCGTCAGGGATTTGAGATGGATGGCGACCTTGCCATCGTGAGAGGCTGGAGAGTGACGGATGCTTTTGGCAATGTGACGCTTGATTGTGTTCAGGAGATTAAGGTGGTTAATACCAGTCCGTTTAGCGGTATTGATCAATTCTCCGGTTTACCTCCTTCTCAATGGGAAATTGAATGGCCCGGTGATTTGACTATTGGAATTTGTACCGATGGATCTGATCTTGATCCGGAGGATTCAGGAGAACCTGAGATACGTGGACCTAATCTCGGTTGTGCAGATATTCTTACATCCTTTACCGATGCAGTGTTTACTGGTCCGGAAGCTGGTAACGCATGTTTGAAAATCTTGAGAACATGGAAGGTGATAGATTGGTGCCAGCCTGAGACCATTCAAGATCCATGGAGCCATATTCAAACGATCAAAGTGATGAATGCCGATGCACCTGTGGTAACCAATTGCGAGGATGTAACCTTCGAGTTCCCCGAAGCAGTGGGCTGTGATGCTCAGGTTGATCTTGTTTTGGAAGTTGAGCACGCATGTATTGAGGAAGACTTGTTGGAGGATGCTCTGGATGTAACATACCAGATAGATGCATTCAACAATGGAAGCTTTGATATTAGCGGTACCGGATTTGACGCATCAGGAACTTATCCTTATGGAGAGCATAGAATAGTGTGGACTGTAACGGATCCATGCGGCAATGAGACGGTATGTGAGCACTTGTTTACATTGGCTGATCTTAAAGAACCTACGCCTGTTTGCATTAGCGGAATTGCTACCGTAGTAATGCCATCAGCCGCATCCATCACGCTTGATGGATGGTTTTTCGATGCAGGTAGTTTCGACAACTGTGGAAATGTTGATCTGTTGATCTGGTCAGATGAGACCGAAATGACAGAGACTGATCCAATCAATTACGAAGAAGAGTGGACGTGGACGTGTGACGACCTCGACGGAGCAAGTGAGGTTACCTTCGAGGTTAGAATACTTGCAGTTGATCAGTTTGGCAACTCAGACTGGTGTGAGACGTATGTAAGAATCCAGGACAATATGAATGTATGTCCCGATACAGCAAGTGGCACTGCTCTGATAAGCGGATTGATAACCAATGAGGAAGGTCAGGGAGTTGAGAAGGTAGATGTTGATCTGAATTCTCAGAGTGGCGGCTTTGGATTGAGCTTCCATACCGGATCAGACGGCTCATTCACCTTCACGGGTGTACCGATGGCTCAGCAGTATGATCTGAGAGGTACACGCACCGACAACCCGTTGAACGGAGTAACTACTTACGATATCGCTTTGATACAGCGTCACATATTGGGTATTCAGTACCTCGACAATCCATACAAGTTGATTGCAGCGGATGTGAACAACGACGGACAGATCAATGTGGTGGATATAGCTCAGTTGAGAAGATTGATACTCGGTACGTACGATGAATTCCCGAACAACGACAGTTGGAAGGTGATAGTTGACGAGGACCTGACAATGGGTGTAACAGTACCTGACCACAGGACTGTAATGGATCTTGGCATGGTAAATCGCGACTTGTTTGACAACAACTTCATAGGAGTGAAGATAGGAGATGTGAATGCATCGCACAATGCGAGTGGAGTGTTGAGTTCAACAGAGAGAAGTCTGGCTGAAGCACTTGAGCTTCGCATAAACGACGAGCAACTCAGAGCCGGAGAGCAGGTAGTTGTAGCAGTTAATGCAGCCAATGCAGAGGGCTTGTTCGGCTACCAGGGTACGATCAACTTTGACCAGAACTCACTGGAGTTTGTCGGATTCGAGAGCGGTGCGATAGACCTTAGCGATGCGAACTTTGGATTCCACCTGTTGTCAGAGGGAATGATCACGACTTCGTGGAGTGATACAGAAGCCCTTACAGAGGGAGCGGAGTTGTTCAGCCTTGTATTCGAGGTTAAGTCAGACGGACAGTTGAGCGAGAAGTTGGACTTCAGCTCAAACCAGACTGTAGCCGAGGCTTACAACGACAGAGGAGTAATGGGAGTAGAGATGGTATTTGAGGGCAGCGCAATGGAAGTG
>PXAU01000077.1 GCA_003567075.1 Trueperaceae bacterium | reverse complement strand
GGTACCTCGCCGCCCACTGCCACCTGCGCGAAGACCTGCGCACCTTCCGGCTCGACCGTATCCGGCACCTCGAGCGCACGCCCCAGACCTTCACCCGGCCCACCGACTTCGACGCCTTCGCCTCGGTGGCGGCCTCCATCGCGCTCGCGCCGTGGCCGGACACGGTGGTATGCCGCGTGCGCATCCGCGTCGACCTCGAGAGCGCCCGCAGGGCGGTCCCGCCCCAGGCCGTGGTGCTGGAACCGGACGGCGACGGCGTGCTGCTGTCGACGCGCTACCCGGCCGACGAACTCGACCGCTTCGCCCTGCACCTGCTGTGGCTCCCCTGGCCTCTCGAGGTGCGCGAGCCGCCTGCGCTGCGGCGCGCCTTGCGCAGCGTGGCCGAACGGGCGCTCGCCCTGGCCGAGGCCTGAGCCGCACCGCGGATCGCGGCGCCGGTGGGAGGCTGGTGCGCCTCAGGCGGGAGGACCGACGCTTCCGCGGACCCTCAGCTCGGCCGGGGACGCGCAGTCCGAGCTCGATGAGGGCGCGGTAGGCGCCGTTGGCCATCGAGCGAGGCCTCACGGCGTACGACCGTTAGGCGGCCCCACGCTGCCACGCACGACAAGCTCCGCCGGGAAGCGCACCCGCTCCGCCTGCGCCTGGGCGCCGAGGCGCATCTGGTCGAACAGCAGCCGCACCGCCGTGCGCCCCATCGCCTCCACCGGCTGGGCAAGCGTGTCGATGCCGGGCTGGACCAGCTGCATCCACGGGTAGTCGTCGAAGGCCACCAGGCTCACGTCAAGCGGAACGCGTAGGCCCAGCTCCATGAGGGCCCGATAGGAACCGGCGGCCATGGAGCCGGTGGTCGCGAAGATGGCCGTCGGCGGCTCTTCGAGACGCATGAGCCGCAGCGTGACCTCGTACCCCTCCCGCTCGGTGGGCGCCGTCTGCGACACGTACGCTGGCGGCAACGTCAGGCCGTGCCTCGCGAGCGCCTCCGGGAAGCGCTGCACGCGCTCGTCGGCGTTCAGGCGGCCATGGTAGCTCGATAGCGTGGCGATGCGCCGGTGCCCGTGTGCGACCAGGTGCGCCACCCCGGCGTCGATGGCGCCGAGGTTGTCGAGCATCACGTGGGGCAGAGGGCTGTCGGGCACGAAGTAGTCGACCTCCACCACGGCCACCCCGCGCCGCTGCATGCGCAACACGTAGTCGAGGTTCCCGGAGGTGTACGCGCTGCGCAGGATCAGGCCGGCCACCCGGTTGCCGTAGAAGCTGCGCAAGTGCGCAGCCTCGACGTCGTCGCGGTACTCGTTGTCGGCCACGATGACGCTGTAACCGCGCTCGCGCGCGCCATGCACGATCGTGCGGGTCAGCTCGGCGAAGAACGGCTCTACGATGCTGCCGATCACCAGGCCGAGCGTCGTGCTGCGGCCGCTACGCAAGGCTGAAGCAAGCTGGTCGGGCTCGTAGTTCAGCGCCTCGATCGCCTCGCGCACCCGCCGCAGCGTGTCCTGTGCCAGCTTCTCGGGCTCCCGGATCGCGCGCTTGGCGGTGGTGGTGGACACCCCGGCACGGCGCGCCACTTCGGTGATGTTGGCCACGAGACCATCATAGCCAGAACGGCATCTTGACAAGGGCGAATGTCCTGGACTAAGGTGGTGGCCACGAGACCATAAGCCAGGCCGGCGAACGCCATTGCAGCTCGGAGTCCACGCCGTCGGTCGCGCCCCGAGGAGGTGATCGAACGCACGATCCAGCGGAGTGGGCTGCCGATGGACACGTGACCATCCATTCACTTGAAAGTTGACTGCTTGCACGATCATCGGCCGCCACGCGTCCGCGGCCGATCCCCGAAGGAGGATCCATGCACGCCACCTCACGCATTCGCTGGGCCTGGCTGATCGCCGCCGCGGCACTCGTCCTCGGCACCGGCACCGCCACCGCCCAGACCACCGTTACCATCGCCACCGTGAACAACCCCGACATGGTCGTGATGCAAGAGCTGTCCAGTCTGTTCGAGGCCGAGAACCCCGACATCCGGCTGAACTGGCTCATCCTCGATGAGGGTACCCTGCGCTCGCGCGTCACCACCGACGCCGCCACCGGCGCCGCCTCCTTCGACATCGTCACCATCGGCGCCTACGAGACGCCGATGTGGGGTGCGATCGGCTGGCTCGAGTCGATCGACGAGCTGGCCGCGCAGTACCCCGACGCCGCGGAGGGCTACGACTTCGATGACCTGCTGCCCGCCATCGCCGGCGGCCTCTCCTACGACGGCGAGTTGTTCGCGGTGCCCTTCTACGGCGAGTCCAGCTTCACCATGTACAACAAGCGCATCCTGGACGAGGCCGGCCTGACGATGCCCGAGCAGCCCACCTGGGAGGAGATCGCTGAGATCGCCTGCGCCGTGCACGACCCGGCCGCCGGCATCACCGGCATCGCCCTGCGAGGCAAGCCCGGCTGGGGCGACAACATGGCGCCCATCACCACGGTGATCAACACGTTCGGCGGCCAGTGGTTCGACGCCGAGGGCGTGCCGCAGATCGACACCCCCGAGTGGAACGCCGCGATCTCCTTCTACGCCGACCTGGTGCAGCGCTGCGGGCCCGCCGGCGTCACCGGCGTGAGTTTCCCCGAGGCGCTGGCGCTGATGAGCCAGGGTCGCGCCGCGATGTGGGTCGACGCCACCGTCGCCGCCGGCTTCCTGGCGAACTCGCCCGCCGGCCCCGACCTCGCCCACGCGCTCGCGCCCGTCGGCCCCGTCGCCAAGGGCAACCAGTGGCTGTGGTCGTGGAACCTCGCGATCCCCAGCACAACCCGCGTCAGCGAGGAGGCCTTCCGCTTCCTCATGTGGGCGACCTCCAAGGACTACATCGAGCTCGTCGCGGCCGAACGGGGTTGGGCGGCGGTCCCGCCCGGCACACGCATCAGCACGTACGAGCGGCCCGAGTACCTGGAAGCGGCGCCGTTCGCGCCCATGGTGCTCGGCGCCATCCAGGCCGCCGATCCGTTCGACGCCACGGCCAACCCCCAGATCGCCCCAGGCGTCCAGTTCGTGCAGATCCCCGAGTTCCAGGGCATCGGCACCGACGTCGCGCAGATCGTCGCCGAGATCCTCGCCGGCAACGTTGACGTCGCGACCGGCCTGCAACGCGCCCAGCGCCTCGCCGCCGAGGCGATGCAGGACGCCGGCTACTACTGAGCCACGACGACCGGCCGCCTGCGCGGGCGGCCTAGGCCTACCTCGAGGTGGGGCGCTCGGCGCCCCACCCACCCCCAGCGGGAGGCTGCATGGCCACCACCACCGCGCGACCGCGTCGCATCGGCGAGGCCCGGCGCTTCCTGTCGGCGCCCGCGCTCCTCTATCTCATCCTCATCACGCAGGTGCCCTTCGCCCTGACGATCTACTATTCCTTCACGAACTGGAACCTGCTGCGGCCAGGTAGTGCGGGGTTCCTTGGCTTCGACGCGATGTTCCGCAACTACCAGCGGATCCTCGCCAACCCCGACTTCTGGCAAGTCCTGGGCAACACCCTCGTGCTCACGGGATCGGTGGTGGTGCTGACCTTCGCCTTCGGCATGGCCTTCGCGCTGCTGCTGAACCGCCCGTTCCCCGGCCGCACGCTCGCCCGCACCCTACTGATCAGCC
>PXAU01000161.1 GCA_003567075.1 Trueperaceae bacterium | reverse complement strand
TGGCGCTGCGCAACAGCATCACCCGCGAGGTCAAGGCGGCCTTCGACGACGCCGGCATCGTGATCCCGTTCCCGCAGCGCACGCTTCAGCCAGGGACCACCCCGCTCGAGGTGCGGCTCCACCAGGCGCCACCCGAACCGGTGGACTACGCCGATGGAGCGCCGCGCGACGGGGCCGAACCGCCGGCCGGCGGCGACGCCGGCGGCGACGAGCGCTCGGCGGGCGCAGCGCCGTCGTGAAGTGCGTCCCAAGCGCCGCCGCGGCCGCCCTCAGAAGGCGCCGGGTAGGCGCCTGAGCCCTTCGATCAGCGGACGCAGCCGCTCGCCGCGGAGCTTGAGCGAGGCCCGGTTCACCACCAGACGGGCGCTGCTGTGGCCGATCACGTCGACTTCCTCCAGGTCGTTGTCGCGCAGCGTGCCGCCCGTCTCGACCACGTCCACCACGGCGTCGGCAAGGCCGGTGAGGCACGCCAGCTCGACGTTCCCGTTCAGCTTCACCACCTCGGCGCTGCTGCCGCGACGCGCCAGGTAGCTGGCGGTGAGGCGGGGGTATTTCGTCGCCACGCGCTCGATGGTGCCGCTGGCGCCGACGGGTCGGATCAGCGACAGCCGGCAGGCGGCGAAGCCGAGGTCGACCGGCTCGGCCAGGCGGCTCCCCATCTCCAGCAACACGTCCTTGCCGACGATACCGGCATCGGCGACCCCCAACTCGACGTAGGTGGGCACGTCGGCGTTGCGCATCTCGATGACGATCGCGTCACCGGCGTCGTACCTGAGCGCGCGCCCGTCGGCGCGCGGCGCCAGCCGCAGACCGGCCTCGCGTAGGGCGGCCATGCTGGCCGCCATCACGCGACCCTTGGGCAGCGCCAGCACCAGCTTCTCGGCGCCGGCGACGCGCGCCTCCGCGCTCACGCTCCGCTCGTCGGCGACGCTCACGCCGTACCGCCGTCCGCGGCGATGATCGCCTCGAGCGCCCGCAGGTGCTCGTCGCCGTGCCCGTCGAGCGCCTCCAGGCGGCCGTCGGCCAGCAGGTACGGCACGCCGAGCGCGCGCGCCTCGGAGCGAGCGGCCGCCACGTCTACCTCGGTCGCGCGGAGGACGCGCACCCCCGCGGCGCGCAAGCGGCGGGCGCCGGGATCATCCAGGGCCAGCACCAAGGGGTCCGGCTCGTTCGCGCTGCGACGCTGCGCCACGGCCCGCAGCAGCCGCTCCAGCCCTAACGAGAAGCCGGCCGCGGCCGGCAGCAGGGCGCCGTCGTAGCGTCCGCCACCCAGCAGCGGCTGGCCGAAATCGGGCGTGTAGGCACGGAAGGTGACGCCGGTGTAGTAGCTGAGCCGTCGCGCCATGGACAGGTCGAGCATCAGCTCGCTGTCGTCCTCGAACTCGGCCAGGACGCCCGCCAAGCGCTCCAGTTCGCGCTGGGCTCCCGGCCACGGGATCGTCGACCGGGCGTACGAGAGCACGTCGACCGCGCCGTACAGGTCCGGGATCGCCAGCAGCGCCTCGACGTCCTGCGCCGGCAGCTGCGCGCCAGCCAACAGCGTCGAGAGGTCGCTGCGGTCCTTGCGATCGATCGCGTCCGCCACCGGGTCGCGGAGCCCAGCAGGCACACCGGCGGCGTCGAAGGCCGCCCGCACGAAGCCGGGGTTGCCGACCTCGACCCGCGGTTCCAGACCCACCACCCGCACGCTCTCACGTGCCAGGTGGATGAGCTCGGCGTCGGCACGGGCGTTCGAGACGCCGACCAGCTCGATGCCGACCTGCGTGAACTCGCGCGTGCGCGCCAGCTCGGGGTCGATGGCATGCCAGACGGTGCCGGCGTACTGGTAGCGCAGCGGTCGCCGGGCACCGCCCGCGACCGCGGGGTGGGTCGCCCGCACCAGCTGCGCCAGCGCGGGCGTGAAGTCGGCGCGCAGGGCCAACACGCCGCTGTCGCGGTCGGCCAACTTGAACGACTGCCCGGCTCGCGGATGCGTCGGCTCGTAGCGCTCGAGCGAGGGCACCTCCACCAGGTCGTACCCCCAGGTGCAGTAGAGATCGCGCAAGCCGGCCCGCAGCTCCGCCCGCCGGGCGGCGACGTCGGGGAGGACGAAGCGGGTACCGTCGGGAAGGCCGGCCTGGCTCACGTCTCGTCGCGCCCCCGGGAAGCAGCCTCGGCCGCGGCGAGGCGTGCGCTGGCGGCTTCGTCACGAGCCTCGAGCGTCTCGCGCTGCGCACGCCGCTCCGCCCGGCTCGGCGGCCGTTCGCCGCTGGCCCACAGCAGGGCGCCTGCTACCGCAGCCTGCAGCGCCAGGAGCAGCAGGTTGACGACGCCCACCGCCCCGTCGATCGCCATGCTGGCCAAGCGCCCGAACGCGGCGGCCGCCACCAGTAGGGCCAACGTCCGTAGGAGCGCGGCGCTCTTGGGCCGCTTCGGAAGGGCCCACAGCATCAGCCCCGCCAACGCCAGCGACAGCGCCCCGTAGCCGCTGCGAACCTCCGAGATCCCGCGTGGGAGTACCACCTCGAGGCCCATCAGCCGCGCGGCCAACAGCGGGTTGAGCAGTGCGAGGAGGCCGACGACGAGGGTGAGCGCGGCAGCGAGGTAGGCGAGTTGCGTGCGGGGCGTCATGATCCGGGCATGCTATCACCGGCCCGGAGCGAGGCCAGGTTGTCACGGTGGACGACCTCGTCGTAGTCCTTCGTGCCCAAGCGCTCCGCGATGGCGCTGGTCTGGCAACCGCGGATGCGCTCCAGCGCTTCGCTCGCGTAGTTGCTGAGGCCGCGCGCCACCAGGCGACCATCGCACACGATGTCGACCGGATCGCCGAAGGCGAAGCGCCCCTCGACGGCCAACACCCCGGACGGCAGCAAGCTGCGGCCGCGCGCCAGCGCCGCCGCAGCACCGACGTCCACCAGCACCCGCCCGCGCGGTGCCTGCTCGGCGATCCAGGCCTTGCGCGCGCTGATGCCGCGCTTGGCCAGGAAGCGCGTGCCTCGCACCTCACCGCCAGCCAGGGCCTCGAGCCCAGCGGCGCCGCCGCCGATCACGTAGGTCTCGATGCCGGCGCGCGTGGCGATGCGGGCGGCACGGAGCTTCGTCGCCATGCCGCCGGTGCCGCGGACGCTGCCAGCCCGTACACCCGCCAGGTGCGTCACCCGTTCGACGTCCTCCACCAGCGCCAGCGGCCGCGCCGCGGGCCGGCTGCGCGGGTCGGCCTCGTACAGGCCATCGACATCGGTGAGGATCACCAGCGCCTCGGCGTCGACCAGGTAGGCCGTCCAGGCCGACAGGGTGTCGTTGTCGCCCAGCTTCAGCTCGGCGGTGGCGACGCTGTCGTTCTCGTTGATCACGGGCACCACGCCCAAGCGAAGCGTGGCCTCGAGCGCGCTCTTGGCGTTCACGTAGCGCTCGCGGTGCTGCACGTCGCCCGCTGACAGCAGCAGCTGCGCCACCGGCTCTGGCGCCAGCGCGCGCTCCCATTCCAGGATCAGCAGCGCTTGGCCCACCGCCGCGGCAGCCTGGCGCTCCGGTAGGGTCAGCGGCAACGACAGGCCGAGCCGTTCGCGGCCGATCGCGCCCGCACCGCTCGACACCACCACCGGCTGCGCGCCGCGCGCTGCGGCCAGCACCAACAGGCCGCGGGCGATGGCCCAGAGCTTCGA
>PXAU01000293.1 GCA_003567075.1 Trueperaceae bacterium | reverse complement strand
CCTTCCCGCGCGCGTGATAGACGCGGCGACCGCCCATGTGCGGTTCGGGGTCCGAGCGGTAGCCCCAGTCGTAGAAGCGGCTGCCGATGGGGAAGGGGAGCGCGGCGGGCATGTGGACGAAGACGTCCCAGGGCCAGTCGGCGCGGCCGGCCTCGAGCAGGAGCACGCGCGTGGTGCCGTCCTCACTCAAGCGGCTCGCCATCACCGCGCCGGCCGAGCCGCCGCCCACCACCACCACGTCGTACCGTTCATCAGGCATGCATCACTCCCGTTCGGCAGGGTCGTTCCGTGCGCCGAAGGGGCCAGGGTACCAGTCTGGTACGCGCGACCGGCCGCACACCCGGTCCGCGCGCCAGCATCACGTCAGCGCACCGCCACGCGCGCGGCCCGTCCCACCACCGCCTGATGCAGCCACAGCTCGTCGCAGGGCGCGCCCGTCGCGGCCTCCACCGCGCGCGCGTAGAGCGTCGCCTGACCAGCGAAGGCAGCCAAGCGCTCGCCTTCGGGAGCGAGCGCGCCGGGGAAGGCCTTGTGGTCGACGAGGACGTAACGCTCGGGCAGCTCGACCAGCAGATCGATGCGGCCCCGGATCACCTGATGCCCGATGCTGGCATGGACCGGCCACTCGCGCCGGAGCGCGGCGCCTGGGAAGCGCCGCTCCAGGAAGGCCCACAGGCGGTCGGCGGCGGCGACGAGATCGTGTGGCGCGAGCTGCGGAACGCCCCAGGCGCGCAGGATCCCAGCCGCCTGAGCGTGCCGACGCTCGGCAGGCCGACCGGGATCGTCGGCGGCCAGGAAGCGGTGGCAGGCCTCGCCGACCTGCTGCATGTCGGGGTCGCCGACCAGCGGTAGGCGCGGGCCGAGGTCGACCACCTCGGCGACGTGCACGCGACCCTCAAGCGTCGCGGCGCTAGGGCGCAGCACGCGCAGAGGGAAGGCCGCGGGCGGGACCTTGGGCGGGCCGTACTCGGTCGCGGCGGCGGGGCCCTCAGTGGCTCGCGGCGCAGCCGACGGTGCTGGCGACAGTCCTGGCGATGCAGCCTGCGGTGCCGCGGGCCGCGCTGGCGTCGGCGGTTGCGCTGGCGCTGCCGGCGGGACGGTGCGTGCGGGGAAGCGTCGGTCGCCGATGACGAGGGCGTCGTCGCCGAAGCGCACGAACGGGGCGCCATCGCCGTCTCGCAGCTCGTTCAACCAGTGGCGCCGTTCGTCGCTCTCGGCCAGGGCGAACACCAGGTGATCGCGGGCACGGGTGGCGCCGACGTAGAGCAAGCGGACGCGCTCGAGGCGTTCTTCCTCGGCCTCCCGCAGGCCCTCGCGCGAAGCGGCCGCGGCCTCGTGCAGGCCGGTGCCCTTGGCTTGCAGGCCGTAGGGGTTGGGCCAGTAGCGGATGGTGCGGCCGCGCAGCGGATCGCGCCAGTCCGGTTCGGCGGTGCCCTCGGCCACGACGCCGAACGGCGAGGCCTTGGCGGCGTCACCGAGCGCGGTGAGCACCACGATCGGCCACTCGAGGCCCTTGGCGCCGTGGTACGTGAGCAGCTGCACTGCGTCGGGGTGGACGCTGGCGGGTTGCTCGGCGCCGCTCTGGGCCAGCCACTCGCACAGGCCAGGCACGCTGACGCTGCGGCGCAGCGCGCGTTGGGTCGCCTGGTACGCCTCGGCGTGGGCACGCAGCGCTTCGAGGTTGGCCAGCCGCGTCTCGACGTCGCCCCAGGCGCGTATCGCGTCGAGCACACCGTGCACGTGCAGGACGCGGTCCACCATCTCGGCGGGGGTGGCGTGGTCGAGGTTGGCGCGTAGGGCGGCGAGATCGGCCCCGAAGGCGACGGCATGGTGGAGCGCGGCGTCGCGCGACGGCGCGAAGGCGGCCTCCAGCCAGGCGCCCTCGGGACCCGCCAGGCGCGCGACCTCGGCGGCCGCGAGCGTGTCGCTCGGATCGGCGACCCAGCGCAATGCCGCCAGCGCCAGGGCGACCTCGGGCCGCTGCGTGAGGCCGGGCCGCGGCACGGCGGTGCGGACGCCCTCGAGCGCGAGTGCCGCGGCCAGATCGGCGATCTGCTGGTGCGAGCGGCACAGCACGCCGACGTCGCCGCCGCGGGCGGGCCGCCAGCGGCCGGCCCCGGCACCGCCTTCCTGCACCGGCCAGGCAGCCGGATCGGCGAGCAGGCCTGCGACGTGACCCGCCAGTCGCTGCGCGCGCTCGCGGACGTTCTTGCCCGTTACGTCCCAGGCCGCCAGCGGCGGCGGTGCCTCGGGCGGGTCCTGGCGTTGGGCGCGGTCGAAGGCCACCTCCTCAGGTGCGTAGCCGAGCGCGACGAAGTGCGGCGTGAAGGCGGCGTTGACGAGGTCGACCAAGCCGGGCCGAGCGCGCCAGGAGCGTCGCAGCGCCTCGGTGGTGCCGCCGGTGTCGCGGGTGATGCGGCGGGCCGTCACCGTGGTGAGCGCCGGGTCGGCGTCGCGGAAGCGGTAGATCGACTGCTTCGGGTCGCCCACCCAGACGCTGCCGGTCGCGCAGCGCGCCAGCGCGGCGAAGAGCGCCACCTGGATGGGGCTGGAGTCCTGCAGCTCGTCGACGTACACGGCGCCGATCGTCTCGCGCAGACGCTCGCGGTGGACGGGATCGGTCAGGACGTTGAGCGCACGCTCTTCCTGGTCGACGAAGTCGACCAGGCCGCGCTCAGCCTTGAAGGCGGCGTAGGCGGGCAGGCAAGCGGCTGCGCAGGCGAACTGTTCCTGCACGAAGGTCGCGAGCTCGTGCCGTAGACGCGGGTGGCGAGGGTGGGCGGCCGCGGCGGCGATCACGTCGGTGAAGAGGTCGGCGTCGGCGTTTGGCGGCGCGAGCTTCGCCAGCCGCGCCCAGTCGGGCCAGGGCAGCGCTCGGCCGCGCCGCAGCAGGCGTTCGGCGGCCTCGACGGCCTCGACCGGCCCGGCGCTGGTCTTCTTCAGCGCCCGACGGCGCGCGGGCGTGAGCGCTGCGAGGCAGGCGTGCAGAGCGGTCGCGAGCGCGGCGTCGAGCCCCTCCTCGGTCTCGCCTGGTCCGGGCGGCGGCAGCAGCGCCAGCAGCCCCTCGAGCGAGCGGGCCGCCGCGGCTGGCAGGTCGTCGGGCGCGAGGCCGTTGAGCCGGGCGAGGCCGACGATGGTGCGCACGTGATCGCGCCAACCGGGGCCGCCGAAGCGGGCGGTGCCGCGCGCGTCGGTCATGCCGAAGCGTTCGGCCAGCTCGCTCAGGTGCTCGAAGTCGGCCATCACCTGGGAGGTGGCGCGGGCGAAGACGGCGTCGAGGCGCTCCTCGGCGATGACCTCGGCGATCGGCGAGCGGCCGAGTTCCAGGCCGAACTCCTGCACGATGCCGCCGCAGACGGCGTTGACGGTGCCGATGCGGGCACTCAGCATGGCGGTGGCCGCGTCGGTGAGCCCTGCCTCCACCAAGCGCTCGCGGATGCGCGAGCGCAACTCGTCGGCGGCGCGGTTCGTGAAGGTGGTGGCGAGCAAGCAGGTGGGGTCGAGGCCGTCGCGCACGGCCTGTTCGATCACCCGCGTGAGGGTGTAGGTCTTGCCGGTCCCGGCCGAGGCCAGGACCGTGTCGACGCGAACGGCGCCCGTCATGCGGGCACCTCCCCGAGGTGGCACAGGCCGGCGTAGTCGCAGAAGCGG
>PXAU01000317.1 GCA_003567075.1 Trueperaceae bacterium | reverse complement strand
CTCAACCCTGCTCGACCGGCAGGCCGTCGTTCTCCCAGGCGATGATGCCGCCGGCCAGGTTGACCGCGTCGTAGCCGCGCTCGATCAGGAAGGCGGTCACCTGGCCGGAGCGGGCGCCGCTACGGCAGCTGACCACGATGGGTCGGTCGTTCGGCAGCGCCACCTCGTACTTCTCCAGGAAACTCGAGAGCGGCAGCGGCGTACCGCCCGGGATGCGCTTGGCACGGATCTCGTCGCGCTCGCGTACGTCCACGTGGTACGCGCCGGCCTCGATGCGGGCCTTCGCCTCCTGCGGGTCCACTTCGGGGATGTCGACGTGTCGGTCCATGGACCTCATGCTACGCCGGCGCGTTGGTACGGTGGCGCGCGTGGACCCATACCTGCGCAGCATCCTCGACCACTTGGGGCCGCTCGACCCGATCGACGTGCTCGGCGCCACGCCCGTCCGCCTCGCGCAGCTCGCCGAACGCTTCGGCGAGGGCGATTGGGAGCGCAGCCACGCGCCCGGCAAGTGGCCGGCCCGGACGGTGCTGGCACATCTGGCCGACACCGAGCTGGGCCTCGGGTTCCGCTTCCGGCAGGCCGTCACCGTGCCGCCCGGCGACCCGCCGCACGCGCTGCAGCCCTTCGACCACGATGCCTGGGCGGCGCGCAGCAGCCGCGCCGACCCGTACCTGACGCTCGAGGCGTTCCGCGCGCTGCGGGCATGGAACCTCGCGCTCTTCAGCGGCTTCTCGCTGGACGACTGGAACGCCGAGGTGTTCCACCACGAGCGCGGTTTCGAGAGCGTCGATACGATGGTCCGCTTCCTGGCCGGGCACGACCTGCACCACCTCGATCAGCTCGAGACGGTCGCGCGCGGCTGATTCGGTTGGCTGCGAGGCGTGCCCGGTGATGCGCCGTGCTCGGTGGCGCGTCCGGGCAGGCGGCGTGTCGTGCCCGGTGGCGCGCCCGGACCGGCGGCGTGCCGTGCCCGGCGTGGTAGAACACGGCTCATGGCAACCGAACGTACCTTCGCGATGATCAAGCCCGACGGTGTCCAGCGCGGCCTCGTGGGCCACGTGGTGGCCCGCATCGAAGCCAAGGGGTACCGCATCGTCGGCATGCGTCTGCTGCAGATCCCGCTGGAGATGGCCGAGCGCCACTACGGCGAGCACCGCGGGAAGCCCTTCTTCGAGCCGCTCGTCGCCTTCATCACCAGCGGCCCCGTGGTCGCGATGGTGCTGGAGGGCGAGGACGCGATCAAGGGCTGGCGCGCCATGATGGGCGCCACCGACCCCGCCAACGCCGCTGCCGGCACCATCCGCGGCGACCTCGCCACGGTCATCGACCACAACGTGGTGCACGGCAGTGACGCCCCTGCCACGGCCGAGCGCGAGATCGCCCTGTTCTTCGGCGACGGCGGCCTGCTCGACTAGCACGTCGCTGGGACCGGGCCGGCGCGCCAGCGGGCGCGGCGGCGCGGTCCAGGCGCTTCGCGCAGGGCCCGCGCCCAGCGCCCAGAGTGAGGTGAGGCATGACCGGTCTCTCGCAGCGCATCCACGCTCTCAAGGCCTCCTCGACCGTGGCGTTCAACGCCAAGGCGCTCGAGATGAAGCGCGCCGGCGTCGACGTGATCGCCATGACCGCGGGCGAGCCCGACTTCCAGCCGCCCCAACACGTGCTGGAGGCCGCGCACGAAGCCGTGCGCAGGGGCCTCACCAAGTACACGCCCTCCGAGGGCACGCGCGAACTGCGCGACGCGATCGCGAAGAAGCACGCGCGCGAGAACGAGCTGCGCTACGAGGCGGACCAGGTGATGGTCTCGACCGGTGGCAAGCAGGTGCTCTACAACGCCTTCATGACGCTGCTCGACCCCGGCGACGAGGTGATCGTCCCGGCGCCGTACTGGGTCAGCTATCCACCCCAGATCGAGCTGGCCGGCGGCGTGACGGTGGTCGTGCCCACGCGTCCCGAGGAGGGCTTCGTGCTCGACCCCGATCGCGTCGCGGCAGCCATCACACCGCGCACCAAGGCGATCTTGGTCAACTCGCCTGGCAACCCGACCGGCGCCGTCTACCCCGAGCCGGTGCTGCGCGCCGTGGCCGAGCTGTGCGAGCGTCACGACCTGTGGCTCATCACCGACGAGCTCTACGAGCACATGGTCTACGACGGCGAGTTCGTCACCGCCGCGCGCTACTACCCGGAGCGCACGCTGCTGGTGCACGGTGCCAGCAAGGGCTACGCCTTGACCGGCTGGCGCATCGGTTGGGGCTGCGGCCCGAGCGCGCTCGTCAAGGCCATGAACAAGCTGCAGGGCCAGTCGACCAGCAACGCCAACGCCGTGGCCCAGTACGCCACGCAGGTGGCGCTCGACGAGGTGGAGGCCACCGCGGCGTTCCAAGCCATGACGCGGCAGGCGTACCGGGAGCGACGCGACGTGATCGTGCAGGGCCTCAATGATCTGGGCCTGCGCACGCCGCTGCCGCAGGGCGCCTTCTACGCCATGGCCGACCTCACGCCCATCGATCCGGACGAGACCGTGGCGGCCACGGCGTTGCTCGAGCGGGCCCACGTGGGCGTGGTGCCGGGCACGGACTTCGCCGCGCCTGGCTTCGCCCGGTTCTCGTACGCCTGCTCGATGGAGCAGATTCGAAGCGCGCTCGAGCGCATCGGGAGGTTGCTGGCATGAGCAGCGAGGAGACCCGCGCCATCGTCGCCCGCACCGCGCCGGGGAGCTTCACCACCGACGTGCGCGTGCGCTCGCACGTGTTCGTGATGGACGAGCCGGAGGACGTCGGCGGCAGCGACGAGGGCCCCACGCCGGGCGAGATGGTGGCGGCCGCGCTGGCGGCCTGCACCACCATCACCATGCGCATGTACGCCGACCGCAAGGGCTGGCCCTTGGGCGCCGTCGAGGTGCGGGTCGAACGCTTGCCGGACGGGCCGGCCGAGGGTGGCCGGAAGCCGACCCCGCGGTATCGCCGCACGCTGGCGATCGATGGCGACCTGGACGAGGCGCAGATGGCGCGCATGCGGCAAGTGGCCGACCGCTGCCCGGTGCACCGGCAACTCGAGCACGGTAGCGAGATCGTGACCGAACTGGCGGATTGAGCAGGCGGCTCGTCGGCCCGCAGGGGCGCACGCATCCTGGCGTGGGCACGACCGGCCCTGGCGCCCCCGGCCGGCCCGTCGCTCAGGCCAGCGCCTGCTCGGCAGCCGCCAGGGCGTGCAGCTCGGTGGTGTCGAAGAGCGGCACCGGCGCGTCGTCGGCGCCCACCAAGAGACCGATCTCGGTGCAGCCCAGGATGATGCCGCGGGCGCCGCGCGCGGCCAGGTCGGCCATGATGCGCCTGAACGCTGCGCGCGAGGCGTCGCTTGTGCGGCCCAGGCAGAGCTCGTCGTAGATCAACCGGTGCACCAGCTCGCGCGGCTGCACGTCCGGCACGAGCACGCGCAGCCCGTGCCGCTCGCGCAGGCGGCCGCGGTAGAAGTCCTGCTCCATCGTGAAGCGCGTGCCGAGCAGGCCGACGGTGTCGATGCCGGCATGCCGCACCGCCGCGGCGGTGGGGTCGGCGATGTGCAGCAGCGGGATGGCGACGGCCGCCTCGATGGCCGGCGCGACGCGGTGCATCGTGTTCGTGCACAGCACCAGGAAGTCGGCGCCGGCCCGCTCGACCGCCT
>PXAU01000026.1 GCA_003567075.1 Trueperaceae bacterium | reverse complement strand
TTGTGAGCGATGCTAGCACACCCGACCCGGTTCGGTTCGATGCCTTGTTCCCGCAACCACTATTGGCTCGGTTCGATCAGCCCGACAGCAGCAGCGACGCCGGCGCGGTGCTGCTCCGCGCGGTGGATGAGCGATTGGGCTTGACGCGAGCGTTGGCGGGCGCGCTCACCGAGCGACGCGCCACCGATCGCGTGCAACACAGCCTGCACGACGTGCTGCGGCAGCGCATCTTCGCCATCGCCTGCGGCTACGAGGACGCAAACGACGCCGCACGTTTGCGGCACGACCCCAGCCAGAAGCTCTTGCTCGATCGCGATCCTGTCGCCGGCGCGGCGCTGGCGTCGCAACCGACGCTCTCACGCTTCGAGAACGCGCTCAGCGAGCGCGAGCTGCTGCGGCTCGGCGTCGCGCTCGCCGAGCGCGTCATCGAACGGCACCGACGCCGCCTCGGGTCTCGCGTCAAGCGCATCACCATCGACCTCGACGGCACCGACGACCCCACCCACGGGCAGCAACAAGGCGCCTTGTGGAACGGCTTCTACGGCGGCTTCTGCTACCTACCCCTGCTCGGCACCCTGCAGTTCGGTGCTGAGCGCGAGCAGTACCTGTTCACCGCCCTCTTGCGGCCCGGCAACGCCAGCGCCCGCAGCGGCGCCATCGCCATCTTGCGGCGCGTGCTGCGACGATTGCGGGCCGCGTTCCCCACCGCGCGCCTGCGCGTTCGGCTCGATGGCGGCTTCGCCGCGCCCGACGTGTTCGACTTCCTCGAGCGCGAGGGCGTCGAGTACCTCGTGGCGATGGGCAACAACCCGGTCCTGGCGCGCCTCGCCGAACCCCTCGTGCAGCGGGCCCGAGCGGCGTCGATCGCGAGTGGCGTGAGCGAACGCGTGTACGGCCACGCCCAGTACCAGTCCCGCAGCTGGCCGCGCGCCCGGCGGGTGGTGATCAAGGGCGAGGTCACCCGCTACCCCGGCCGCGAACCGCGCGACAACCCGCGCTTCGTGATCACCAACATCCCCGCCGACGCCCAGGTCGTGTACGCCCGCATCTACGCCCAGCGCGGCGACGTCGAGAACCGCATCAAGGAACTGCACGACGCGATCCGCATCGACCGGCTCTCCTGCACGCGCTTCCTGGCCAACCAAGCCCGACTCTTGCTGCACGCCGCCGCGTTCGCGCTCTACCAGGAGCTGCGCCTCGCAGCCGCCGGCACCAGCCTGGCGCGCGCACAAGTGGGCACAATGCGCGAGCGCCTCCTCAAACTCGGCGGCTGGTTCGAACGCACCCGCCGGCGCATCCTCCTGCACCTCCCCAACGAGGCCCCCTGGCGGCACGAATGGGCAAGCATCGCCAACCGACTACAAGCCACCGTGTAACGATCGACGCAAGCCAACCCGAGCAGCGCCGCCATCGACCCCAACCGAGGATCGGACGGGTCAACAGCCGCCGGAGGGGCCATCCGAGCCGCCCTGAACGCCCGAGACCGCACCACCGGAAGCCCACCCGCCCTACCGCCAGGCCATCAGCCCACACCGACCACCGAACACCGGCGAAACCCCAACGCCGAAACCAAGAGCCAGCCACGTGCCCGACACTCATGAATGAAGCGCGCTAACGCGCGTGGCCGTGCCGGGGGCGGTTGCCGCGATGCGCTGGCGGGACGAGGCGCGTGTCAACCGCTGACGGCTGTGGCGGCCTCGGCCTCGACCTCGGCCCGGCGCTCGCGCTGCCGCCGGAACCAATTGATGCCCAGCACCACCAGCATCACGGCCATCCCGAGCACCTCGACGGCGAGGTGCGGGTAGAAGATCAGCACCAGGCCGGCGCCGGCGAGGAGGCGGTTGAACCAGAGCATCTTGGTGAACATGTAGCCTTCGAGTGCGGCGGCGAACGCGAACAGTGCCACCAGCGCCGTGAGCACGGTCCAGATCACGTACGGCAGCGGTCCGCCGACCACCATCTCTGGGTTGTAGACCAAGAACAGTGGGATCAGGTACAGCCCCTTCGCGAACTTCCAGGCCTGGAAGCCGGTCCTCATGGGATCGGCGTTGGCGATGCCTGCTCCTGCGAAGGCCGCCAGTGCGACCGGCGGGGTGACGTTCGAGTCCTGCGAGTACCAGAAGATCACCAGGTGCGCGATGATCAGCGGGATCCCGAACTCGCCCACCAGCGCCGGCGCAGCCAGCACCGCCAGCACGATGTAGCTCGCGGTCACCGGCAGCCCCAGACCGAGCACCAGGCTGGCGAGTGCCAGCAGCACCAGCGCCAGCAGCAGGTTGCCGCCCGAGAACGCCATCATCAGCCCCGAGAACTTGAGCCCCAGACCGGTGAGACCGATCATCCCCACGACCACGCCGGCCACCGCGCAGGCGACGGTGACCGGGACGGCGTTGCGGGCACCGGTCTCGAGCGCGGCGATCACGCGGCGACCGCCCAGGAGGCCGGCGACCGGCAGCGGCAGCCGCTCGGGCACGTCTTCCGGCGCCAGGCGCAGCGCGAAGCGGCGCACGCCCCAGCGCACGATCGACACCGCCAGGATGGTGACGATCGCCACGAAGCCGACGCGGTTCGGCGAGATGCCCTGCAGCAAGTACCAGATCAGCACCGCGAGCGGCACCAGGTAGTACCAGCCATCCTTGACCACCTGGCCGAGCTTGGGGAGTTCCGAGCCCTTCATCCCACGCATGCCGCGCTTGAGCGCGATGATGTCGACGAACAGGAACACCGTGGCGAAGTAGAGCAACGCCGGCAGCAGCGAGAGGCGCACGATCTCGGCGTAGGGGAGGCCGGTGTACTCGGCCATCAGGAAGGCGCCGGCGCCCATGATGGGAGGCATGATCTGGCCCCCGGTGGAGGCGGCGGCTTCGACTCCGCCGGCCTCGTCGGGCTTGTAGCCGAGCTTCTTCATGAGCGGGATGGTGAAGGCGCCCGAGGTGACCACGTTGGCGATGGCGCTCCCGGAGATGGAGCCCATGAACCCCGACGCCACCACAGCGGCCTTGGCCGGGCCGCCACGCGAGCGACCGGCGGCGGCGTAGGCCAGGTCGATGAAGAACTTGCCGGCACCGGTGGTCTCCAGGAACGCGCCGAACAGCACGAAGGTGAACACCACCGTGGCGGCCACCCCGAGCGGCAGGCCGAAGATGCCCTCCTGCCCCAGGTAGAGGGTGGCCACGATGCGGTCGAGCGAGTAGCCGCGGTGGGCCAGGATGCCGGGCAGCCACTCGCCCAACCACGGCAGGGCGCCGCGCGGTCCGGCCATCGCGTAGACGACGAAGGTTGCGCCGATGATCGTGATGGTGAGGCCGATCACGCGCCGTGACGCCTCGAGCAGCACGAGCGTCATGATGATGCCGGCGCGGATGTCCTCGGGCCGGAAGAAACCGCTGCGGGCGATGATGGCGTCGAGGTTGAAGAGCAGGTACCAGCCGCCGTAGAGGGCGCCGGCGATGAAGGCGCCGTCGATCACCCAGCCCCAGAGGCTGCGCTTGCGGCGCGCGATGGGGAACATCAGGAAGGCGATCACCAGCACCAGCGTCAGGGGGAAGCCACGCTGCACGAACAGGTTCAGGGGCTGGTAGCCGGCGGTGTAGAGCTGGAAGGCGCCGAGCAGCACCGCCAGCAGCGTCACGAGCACGGCCAGCCGGGCGGTGATCGGCGGCGC
>PXAU01000211.1 GCA_003567075.1 Trueperaceae bacterium | reverse complement strand
TCGACCGCGAGCCCCAGCCGCGTTCGTCCCAAGTCGGTGAGGCCGATCTGCACGAAGGTGACGTTGTAGTAGTAGCCGACGGCCATCATGCCCACGAACAGCAGCGTGCCAGCCAGGCTGATCGCGCGCTCGCGCTGCACGGTGGTCATCGCGTTCATCTCCCGCCTGCCCCCGTCTCACGCCCACCGTACCTGGCCGCCGCAGCCGATGCCGCCGATGCCGCTGAGCACGGGCCGCCGCCGCGCACGGAGGCGGCCGACCGCCCGCACGTCGCCGCCGGCCGCACCCACGCTGGGGCGCTCGTCTATCATCACGCCCATGCGCTTGCGCACCCTGGGGGGGCTGGCGCTCGAGGGCGTCGCGTTCTCGAGACCGAAGCCGCTGCTGCTGCTCACGTACCTGGCGCTGGAGGGACGGCAGGACCGGCGCCACCTGGCCGAGCTCTTCTGGCCCAGGGCGCGTGACCGCATGAAGGTCCTCGCGGTCACCCTCACCCGGCTCCGCCAGGGTGCGCCGGGTAGCGTCGAAGCGGACGGCGAGCGGGCATGGACGGCGGTTGGCAGCGACGCCGATGCCTTCACCGCGTTGGTGGAGGGAGGTCGTCACGCCGAGGCCAGCGAGGCGTACCAGGGCCCGTTCCTGGACGGCTTCCACCTCCGACACTGGAGCGTCGAACTCGAGGAGTGGGTGTACCAGACCCGGGAACTCCTCGCCGGGCTGGCGCGTCGCGCGCTGGTGGAGACCGCCGAGGCGTACGCCGCCGACGGGCGCTTCGAAGCGGCGAGCGAACGCGCCGCTGCCGCGTACCGGCTGCGTCACGCGCCTGCGCCGGAACCCGACGAGTTGCAGCGACTCCACACGCTGCTCTGTGCGGGCCGCAGTCCGCACGCCAACGCCGTGCGCGAGGAGGCGCTCGGGTTCGAACTCGATCTCGCCGCCTCGGCCGAGCAGGCGCGCACGCGCTTGCGGCCGAGCCTACCGTCGTCGCCGGTGCCGACGAACCTGCCCGCGCTGCCACGCACCTTCGTGGGCCGTGACCTCGAGCGCATCGAGGTGGCGGCCGCCATCACGCGCCCCGATTGCCGCCTCCTTACCCTCGTCGGGCCGGCCGGCGTGGGCAAGACGCGGCTCGCCCTTCAGGTGGCACGCGAACAGCGTGCCCTCGGTAGCTTTCCTGGTGGGGTGTACCACGTACCCGTAGGCGCGCTCTCGTCGCCGTCGGCGATCGTCGCCGCCGTCGCTACTGCGCTCGACCCCGACGCTGCGACCGCCGTGCCCCGACGCGAGGGCATGTTCCGAAGCCCTGACGGTGACGCGCTGCTGGTGCTCGACGACGTCGAGCACCTCGTCGCCCGTTCGGCGACGACACCAGGCGCGCCCGCCGACCGTGCACCAGACGGCGGCGCGCTCGCCGACACCACCACACCCGAGCCCAGCACCCCCGACGCCAGCACCCCCGACGGCAGCAGCGTGCTGGCTGACCTGGTGACGTCCTGCCCCGTCCTAACGCTCCTCGTCACCTCGCGCCAGCGGCTCAACCTCGAGCACGAGCACGTCTTCCCACTCGAGGGCCTGTCGTACCCCGAGCACGACCGACCGGCGCTCACCGAGGCTCGGCGCTTCGAGGCCATCGCCCTGTTCGAGCAACGGGCCCGACGAGCTCGCCCTGGCTTCGAGCTCACCGACCAGGACCTCGACGCGCTGCTGCGACTGTGCCGTGCGGTCGAAGGGCTCCCGCTGGCGCTGGAGTTGGCGGCGGGGTGGGTCCGGGCGATGCCGCTCGCAGAGATCGCCGCCGAGCTCGACGCGGGGCTCGATCTGCTGACCAGCCTCGACCGGGACGCACCAGCGCGCAGGCAGAGCATGCGAGCCGCCCTCGAGGTCTCGTGGCAGCTGTTGTCGGACCCGGAGCGGGCGCTGTTGCGCGCGCTGTCGGTGTTCGCTGATGGCTTCCGGCGGGAGGCCGCGAACGCCGTAGCCGGCGCTCGGATCCCGCTGTTGGCGGCGCTCGTCGACACGTCGTGGCTGCGCCTCGACGACAGTGGGCGCTACGGTCGCCACCCGCTCGTGCGGCAGTTCAGCGCGGAGCGGCTCCAGCGACGCGTCGACGAACACGCTCGGATGCGACGCAACCATCGCCGCCACTACCTCGGCCTGCTGCGGCGTCACGAAGAGGCGCTGGCTGGATCGTCGCAGCAGCATGATGCCATCACGGTCATCGAGGAGACACTCCCGAACGTGGAGCAAGCCTGGCGCACAGCCGCCGAGGACGCCGCGCTCGACGACCTCTGGCTGGCCTGCAGGCCGATGCAGCTGTTCTACATCCAGCACGGTGGCTGCGATCGGGTGGCGGTCGAAGCGTTCGGCCGGGCCGCGGCAGCGGTGGCAGGCAGCGATGGTCGCCAGCAGCAGCTGCTCGGGCGCTTGCTCGTCGCCGAGGCTTGGTTCCGGTTCCGCATCAGCGACGGCCCCGGTAGCGCCCGCGCCGCCGAGCGCGGTCTCGACCTCCTGCGGTCCCACGGCGGAGCCGCCGCAGCCGACGGCCCGGCGGTCGAGCGCGCCATCATCTCGGCGCTCAACACCCTCGGCAACCTCGCCAAACGGCGGGGCGACCTGCGCGCAGCCGAAGGCCACTTCAGCGCAGCGCTCGCGCACGCTCGCGACCACGGCATCGAGGCGCAAGTGGCGATCCTCACCAACAACCTGGCGCTCCTGCACAAAGCCAACGGAGCGTACGACGAGGCCGAGCGGCTCTTCGGCGAGGCGCTGCAGCGCAACCGAGCGCGCGGCAACACCAGGTCGGTCGCGAGGAACCTCGCGAACCTGGGCGCCTGCCTCGTCCTCGCGGGAGCGCCTGATCGGGCCGTCCGCTTGCTCGAGGAGGGCGTGCGCCTTGCCACCGAGATCGGGTACGAGGACCTGCTGCGCAGCCTGGTGATGAACCTGGGCGCCGCGGAGTTCGCGCGCGGGCGGTACCGTCAGGCGCACGCACGCTACCTTGAGGCGTTGACGCTCGCTGCCGAGACGACCGATCGCGAGTTCGAAGCCGACGCCCACTGCTGGCTCGGCCGCATCGAAGCAGCGCTCGGCCGCCGCGACGAGGCGCGTAGCCACTTCCTGCGAGCGCTTGGGATCGCCGGCGCCATCGACTACCACCTGGTCGTGTGCGAAGGCCTGATCGGCCTTGCCGAACTCCACCAGACCGACGGTGCCTTGGAGGAGGCCGCCACCTTGCTCGGGAGCGCCAGGCGACGTGGCCCGCTGCCGGCCGACAGCGTGCACCGCTCGGATGCGCTGATGGCGGCACTGCGGGCCACGCTCCCAGAGGGCGTGCTCGAGGCGGCGTTCGAGCGCGGCCGGCGCCTCCCGCCCGAGCCGACGCTGGCCACGCTCGGTCTCTACCTCGACGCAGCGACGTGAGCCTTCGGAGACCGGAGCCTCCGGAGACGGGAGCCTCCGGAGACACCACGCCATCTGGCGAGTACCGGCCGGCGGGTCAGCCGAGCCAGGTCAGCCGAGCCAGGTCAGCCGAGCCGGGTCAGCCCGGCCGCGGCTTCGTGGCCAGCAGCGAGACGCTCTTGACGCCATACGCCTCCGACGCCCCGAGCGCCGAGGTCGACAAGAACCGGTACTGCGGGTTGTCCTCGACGACCGCCACCGTGAGCCCAGACGTCT
>PXAU01000074.1 GCA_003567075.1 Trueperaceae bacterium | reverse complement strand
GTCGCGGAGGCGCAGCGGCGGCAGCACGCCGGACAGCGCACCATCCTCTTCGTCGACGAGGTGCATCGCTTCAACAAGGCGCAGCAGGACGCGCTGCTGCCGTGGGTCGAGAACGGCACCGTGGTGCTCATCGGTGCCACGACGGAGAACCCCTACTTCGAGGTCAACAAGGCGCTCGTCTCGCGCAGCCGCATCTTCCAGCTCAAGCCGCACGACGCGGACGAACTGCGGCGTGTGGCGGAGCAGGCGCTGCGCGACCGCGAGCGGGGGCTCGGTACCTTCGCCACGCGCGTCGACGCCGACGCGCTCGAGCACCTCGTGAACGTCGCCAACGGTGACGCGCGGGCGGTCCTGAACGCGCTCGAGTTGGCGGTGATCACCACCGTGCCGGGCGCGGACGGGGTCGTGCACGTGACGCGCGAGGTGGCCGAGGAGTCCATCCAGCAGCGCGCGGTGCTCTACGACAAGGAGGGCGACGCCCACTTCGACACGATCAGCGCGTTCATCAAGAGCGTGCGCGGTTCCGACGCCGACGCTGCGCTGTACTGGCTCGCGAAGATGGTGTACGCCGGCGAGGACCCGCGCTTCATCCTGCGGAGGTTGCTCATCCTCGCCAGCGAGGACGTGGGCCTGGCCGATCCGCAGTCGCTCGGCGTGATCGCCGCAGCAGCGCAGGCGTACGACTACGTCGGCCTGCCCGAGGGGCGCTACCACCTGGCTCAGGCGACGCTCTACCTGGCGAACGCGCCGAAGTCGAACAGCACGATGGGCTTCTTCGACGCGCTCGAGGCGGTTCGCCAGGAGCGCGAAGCCGAGGTGCCCAACCACCTGCGCGACGGCAACCGCGACGCGGAGGGTTTCGGGCACGGCGCGGGGTACGCCTACCCCCACGCCTACCGCGACCATTGGGTGGCGCAGCAGTACCTCCCGAGCGCGCTGCAGGGGAAGGTGTTCTACCAGCCGAGCGACCAGGGCGCCGAGCGACGCGTGCGCGACGAGGTCGCGCGGCGGCGCGAGGCGCAGCTCGCGGCGATGCTCGAGGCGGACGCCCGCGCGCCAACCGAGATCCTGACCACCGGTCCCGCCGATCGCGCCCGCGACCGCTGGCTGGAGCGCACCGTCTCCGCCGCCGGCGCTCGCCTCGCGGCGGTACGCGACGCGATCATCGACGCGGCCGACCTGGCGCGCCATCACGTCGTGCTCGACCTCGCCGCCGGCAGCGGCCTGCTCACCTGGGAGACGGTGCGGCGCACACCCGAGGGCCTCGTCGTGGCCGTCACGGCGGAGGCGCGGCACGCCTCGACGTTACGCGAGCAGGCGGCCCGTCTGCCGGGCCTGGAGCGACCCGTCGTTCTCGAGGCCGAGCCCGGCACGGTCGTGACCGCGCTGTCGGGTGACGAGCGCACCCGCGAGCTACGTTTCGACCGCGTGCTCGGCCGTTCGCTCCTGGGCTCCATCCAGGAGCCTGCGGCGTGGCTCGAGGGCCTCGGCACCGTCACGGTCCCTGGTGGATCGATCGTCTTGGCGGAGACGGACGCGTCCCGCGCGCAGCGCCTGTCGGACCTGGTCGACTGGAGCGACGCCGAGGCACTGAGCGAGCAGGTACGCGACGCTGAGGAGGCGCTGTACCAGGACGGCGGCGGGTCGGCGTGGACACCGCAGCGGCTGCGTGCGTTGGCGCAGGAGGCCGGCTGGAGCGACGCCGTCGTCGACGATACGCCCGTGGTGGCGGACCAGCGGCTGGCGGCGAGTTCCCTGGAGCGCTGGTTCGGTTCGGAAGGCGCGCCCGGGCCGTACTTGGTGGCGCTCCGGGCCGCCTTGGGCGACGATGTCGCCCAAGCGGTCGCGCGGCGCTTCCGGTCGCAGCTCACCGATCGGGTCGTGCCGTGGCGCTCGGCCGTGGTGACGCTGCGGGCGCGGTGGGGCGCGTGAACGACCCTACGCTCCTCCCGTTGCTTGACGTGACGATCGACTCAGACGCCGTTCGTGATGGGTACCGCTTCGACGGTCCAGCGATCGCCAGCCTGCGCAAGGTGCGCTTTGATAGAGCTGTGACACTGTTCGTTGGCGAGAACGGCATTGCGAAGAGCGCCCTTGTCGAGGCGGCGCGCGCGGAGCTTCGTGCCGCTGCCGATCAGGTCGCAATCGACAAGGTCGCGGCGTCGCGGCGCCGCAGTCAGCCGACGTAGGATCGCGCCCGGAGGTCGCGCTTGAGCTGGCTCGTGTTCGCCCTCGCCGCCGGCGCCGCCAGCGCCGTCAACGTCTGGGCTTCGAAGCGGCTCGTCGCGCGCGTCCGCCCCCCAGTGCTCGGCGGGGTCGTCCACGTCGCCGGTGGTCTCCTGTGCCTGGCGTCGCTGCCGCTCGCGGGCGCCGACCTCTCGCCGGCGGGCGAGCGGCTCCCCCACCTTGCGCTGATGACGGCGGTCTACGTGCTCGGCAACACCCTGTACTTCGCGGCGCTGGCACGCTCGCAGCTCTCGGAGATCGATCTCCTGCTCCGCTCGTCGGCGCTGTGGACCGTCGTCGGCGGCACACTGGTGCTGCGCGAGGCCTTCCCCGCCGCCTCCGCGGTCGGTGCCGGTCTCATCCTGGCGTCGCTGCTCACGATCGCCGAGAAGCCACGGCGTCTGCGCTTTTCCCCAGGCCAGCTTCTCGCGCTTGGTGCGGCGCTGGCGTTCGGGGCCGGCAACGTCATCGACAAGGCGATCAGCCCGCCCTTCGAGCCGCTCGGGTACACCGCGCTCAACCTGCTGCTCACGGGCACCGGGATGCTGATGCTGGCGCGGCCGCGAGCCACCGAACTGCGGTCCCGCGTCCTGTGGGGTTGGAGCGCTTGGACGGTCGCGGCGACCTTCGCCCTGACGCAGTGGCTGATCATTCTGGCGTTCGCGGCCGGCGGCAGCGCCGGCAACGTCATCCTCGCAGCGCAGGTGCGCTTGGTCGCGTTGACCCTGATCGGCATCGCGCTCCTGGGCGAGCGTGACCGGCTCGCTCGGAAGCTCGTCGCGACCGTGCTGATGCTCGCGGGCATCGCTGCGTTGGCGACCCTGGGAGGTGCCTGAGGCGAGCGGCGCCCATGCGCCACTGCGCCCGAAGCCCCCGCCGGCGGCATTCCTACGGCCCAGCGTACGCCCGCCGCGCCACCCTGCATGCACGGGACGGCCCCCAAGACCGCTACCTGCCGGCGTACCATGGTCCCGGAGCGAAGGAGCCAACGTGATCACGAGCATCGGCATCATCGGCTGCGGCACCATCAGCACGGCCTACTTGCGAACCCTCACGCGCGCACCCGACGTGCGTGTGGTGGCGCTGGCCGACCTCGATCCGGCGCGGGCGCGCGCTCGCGCGGACGAGTTCGGCATCGCCAACGCGCTCACGCCAGACGCCCTCCTCGCGTCGGACGCCGTCGATCTGGTCATCGACCTCACGATCCCGAGCGCGCACTACGACGTCAACCGGCGCGCGCTCGAGGCCGGCAAGCACGTCTACAGCGAGAAGCCCTTGGCCGCCAGCGCGGCCGAGGCGCACGCCCTTAGGGCCCTCGCGCAGGCTCGTGGTCTGGCCCTCGGCGGCGCCCCCGACACCTTCCTCGGCGTGGGCCTGCAGACCGCCCGCACCGCCGTCGACGCAGGCGTCGTCGGCCGTCCCTTTGCGGCGGCCGCACACATGTGTACCGGCGGACCGGAGCGATGGCACCACGACCCGGGATTCTTCTATCTGGGAGGTGCGGGGCCGCTGCTCGACATGGGCCCCTACTACGTCACCACCATGGTCGTGCTGTTCGGCGCGGTGGCAAGCGTCACCGGCGAAGGGCTTCGGCCGCAGACCGAACGCACGGTCGCCAGCGGTCCCTTGGCCGGGGCGCGCTTCCCGGTCGCGGTCGACACGCACGTGACGCTGACGTTGCGCTTCGCGTCGGGGGTCGTCGCTACGCTGCTCACGACCTTCGACGTGCCCGCCACCGACCTCCCGCGCTTCGAGGTGTACGGCGAGGCCGGAACCTTGTCGTTGCCGGACCCGAACACCTTCGAAGGGCCGGTCCGGCGACGCGGGCCCGCCGACGACGCCTGGCACGAGGTCGTGGGCGAGCCGGGCGTCTCGCACAACGCGCGCGGCATCGGCGCCCTCGATCTGCTCGTGGCCCACCGTCAGGGTCGGCCGGCACGCGCCTCGGCGGCGCTCGCCGCGCACGTCCTGGAGGTGCTGGAGGCGGGCCTCACGTCCGTGCGGACGGGGCACCGCGTCGCGATCGAGAGCCGCCCCGAGCGACCAGATCCCCTCACGGTGGAGGATCTCCATGCGCTCGGGTGGACACCGGAGGTGGTGGCATGACCGTTCCTGCGCTCGGCTTGCAGCTCTACACGGCCCGCCATGCGGGCGTCTCCCTGGACGAGCTCCTCGCGGCGGTCGCCGCAGCGGGCTACGACGGTGTCGAGACCGTCGGGACGCAGGGCGTGGCGCCGGCCGCGCTGCGCGATGCCTTGGCCCGCGCCGGACTGGCGCTCGCGTCCGCGCACGTGCCGTTGGTCGAGCTCCGGCGCGACCTCGCAGGCGTCGCTGCAGCCCACCGAACCCTCGGCACGCCGCTCGTGGTCGTCCCCTGGCTCGACGCGCACGAGCGCCCGACCGACGTCGCTGGCTGGGCAGCCCTCGGTCGCGAGCTCGCTGCCCTGGGGCAGGCGTTGCAGGGCGAGGGGTTGGCGCTGGCGTACCACCACCACGACTTCGAGCTCAGCGGCCCACCCGGCGAGGAAGGGCTCACCGTGCTGGCCGATGCGGCCGACCCCGACCACCTCACGCTCGAACTCGACACCGGCTGGCTGCTCGCGAGCGGCCACGAGCCGCAGCGCTGGCTGGACGCCCACGGCTCGCGCGTCACGCGCCTGCACCTCAAGGACCTCGAGCCGGGCAACGATCCGCCCTGGGTCGACGTGGGCGACGGCGTGCTCGAGCTGGAGGCCGTCCTGGACGCGGTGCGGGTGCATGGCGTGCCTTGGCTCGTAGTGGAGCACGACGCGCCGAGCGACCCGCTGACGACGCTCAGACGCAGCGCCGAGGCGGCCCGCAGGGCACTACGCCAAGGCTGAGCGATCGAAGCCGCAGACGGCCCACGCCCCGACCCTCAGGCGGACGCTCGCACCGGCGCCAGCAAGCGCAAGCCGTTGGCGACCACCACCAGCGTTCCCCCCTCGTGCCCGACGACGGCGAGCGGCAACGGCAGGTCGCCGAAGAGCGTGAACGCGACCAGCACCGCCATCATGCCAAGGGCGAACGTGAGGTTCTGGCGCACCACCGTGTTGGCGCGGCGCGAGAGGCGGTAGGCCGCCTCGAGCCGACCCAGATCGTCGGCCAGCAAGGCGACGTCGGCGGTCTCGATGGCGACGTCGCTGCCGGCGGCGCCCATGGCGATGCCGACGTCCGCCCGTGCCAAGGCAGCGGCGTCGTTGACGCCGTCACCGACGTACGCCACCCGACCGTTGCGGGTCAGCCGTTCGACGACCTCCAGCTTCTCCTCCGGCAGCAGACCGGCGTGCACGTGCGCCTCGGGGATGCCGACCTCGCTGGCGATCGCTCGTGCGACACCCTCATGGTCACCCGTCAGCATGGCGAAGCGCTGCACGCCCGCGGCGCGCAATCCGGCGAGCGCCGTGACCGCGCTCGGGCGCACCTGGTCGGCGACCGCGATCACCCCGTGGACCCGCTGGTCGTCGCCGACGAGCATGAGCGTCGCGCCGCACGCCTGCAGCTCGGCCACCGAGGCCTCGAGCGCGGGCGGGAGCGCCAGGCCGTGGGCTTCCATGAGTCGCAGCGTGCCCGCCCACGCCGCGCGGCCGTTCAGCCTGGCGCGCAGCCCTTGACCAGGGACGGCGGTGGTGTCGAGCGCCGCCTCGGGTCGAACGCCTCGACGCTCGGCCTCGTGCAGGACCGCGCGCGCGATCGGGTGCTCGGAGCGCGCCTCGATGGCGGCGGCCAGCGACAGCAGCCCCGCGTCGTCACCATCGACGGCGACCACCTTCGTCACCGCCGGGCTCCCCTGGGTGAGGGTGCCGGTCTTGTCGAAGGCCAGCGTGGTGCTGCGCCCGAGCGTCTCGAGCGCCGCGCCCCCCTTGAACAGCACCCCACCGCGTGCGGCTGCCGCCAGCGCCGACAGGACGGCTGCGGGAACGCTGATCACCACCGCGCACGGGCTCGCGGCCACGAGCAGCGTCGCGGTGGTGTACAGCGCGCTCGACCAATCGCGGCCCAACCCCAGGAACGTCAACAGCGCAACCAGGCTCCCAACCATGACGACGAGCGTGTACCGTCGACCGAACCCCTCGCCGATACGCTGACTGGGCGAGCGTTGGGCACGCGCCTCGGTCACCAGGTCGATCATCCGCGCCACGGTCGAGGCCGACGCCGCGCGCGTCACCTCCACCGCGATGGCGCCGTGGCCGTTCACCGTTGCGGCGAAGACTTCGTCGCCCACGGCCTTGTCGACCGGTACGCTCTCACAGGTGATGGTCGCCTGATCGACCGCGCTGCTGCCTTCCACCACGCGGCCGTCGGCCGGGAGGCGCTCGCCCGGCTTCACCAGGACGACGTCGCCCGGCTGCAACGCCTCCACCGGCACCTGCTCGCTGGTGCCGTCAGGCCTGCGACGCGCGGCCACGTCCGGCCGCAACTGCAGGAGCGCATCCACCGCGCGCTTCGTGCGACCCATCGCGTAGTCCTCGAGCGTACCCGCCAGGCTGAACAGGAACAGCAGGATCGCGCCGTCGCGCGCTTCGCCGACGGCGGCGGCGGCGAGCGCGGCCGTGACCATGAGCAGGTCGATGTCGAGCCGGCCGCGGCGCAGCGAGCGCAGTGCCGTGACCCCGGTCGGCACGCCGCCGGCGAGGTACGCGACCAGGTAGGCCAGCGACGGAACCCAGGGCGGCACGTCGAGCACACTCGCCGCGACACCGAGGAGCAGGCCCGACCCCGTCACGGCAGTCAATGCGGCGTCGCGCCGCAGCGCCTTCAGGTCGACGTCGTGATCCATCGCTGGCGCGACCCTCCTCAGGTGCGGTCAGGGAGTCGCTGAGGCGGCACCATGGTGTCGCCCAGCGCTCGTCGAAGGCGGCAGGCCCACGCGGGAGGTGAGCGCCACCGTCACACGTCCGCGCCGAACACGCGCAAGGCCCGCAGCCAGGCGTCGGCGTGCGGGCCGCGCCGCTCGTTCACGAAGCGATGATCGCTGGTCCGGACCTGTTCCCTGAGGTGCTCCAACAGCAGCTGGAAGCGCGCCTCGAAGCGCTCTTTGACGTCGCCGGCTGGCAGCGCTTCGAAGTGGCGCAGGCACAGCAGGCCGGGACCCTCGGCCAGGGCCTCGTCGAGGCGCTCGAGCGGGATGCTGCCCAACGCCTTCAGAACGCGCTGTTCGGCACGGGATTCGATCTCGCAACCGGGGCAGCGCGGCGCGAGGCCGGTGCCGTCATCCAGGTAGCTCCGCAGCAGGTCTTCCGTGAGAATGGCGGTCGACAAGGGAGGCGAATCGAGGTGGCGCCACACCCGCCAATGGCGTCCGCACAGGCCACCTCGCTTGCGCCAATCAGCGCGCACGCGCACGTCGTTCACACCGTCGCGCAAGACCCCCTCGAGCGCGCGCCGGGCAGCGCCGTCGGCACGGGCACACACCAGGCACACCGGATCTCGCACGGTCTCGAGCAGGGCCTGGTGCTCGCCGCTGAGGCGCGAACCAAAGAGCACGTCAGCGCTCGACCCGACCGTAGCGGTCGAGGTGCACGAGGGCTTCGAGCGTCAGGACTCCGGCCCACACGCGCCGCTGCCGCTGCCACACGTCCTCGTCGCGACCCCACGTCCAGGTCGGCCACCAGCCGCCATCGTCGGCCTGTTCGTGCAGGAGGTACGCGAGCTCGAGCTCGACGACCTCGGCGAGTTGCCCCGCGAACGCGCAGCCCGGCCGCGGAGCGACCGCCAACGGTCGCAGCTCGTAGCTTCGCCAGGCGTCCGGGTCTCGTTCGACGCCGGCGTCGACGAGCGGCGCCAGCACCTCGTGCAACCGGCGGCGCACTTGGACGGGCACGTGTGGCGCGTCCACGAGGGACACGCAGGCGATCAGCTCGTGCATGTCGAGCGGCAGTTTGGCGGCCAGACGGTTCTCGATCTCGCGGACGACATCGTCGGCCAACCGATCGAGCCAGCCGTCCTCACCGGCGCCGAGGGTGTAGAGCTGGGCGAGCATCTCCGCTTTGGGGTTGAGCGTGAAGGCGTTGAAGCGCTCCTCCAACCCCTCGGCGTCCCACCAGGGCGCATGCGGGGCGCTGCCGGCGTCGGTGGGCACGATGCGCCAGGTGCGCGCATGCGGGTCGATGGCGCGACGAGCCCATCCCAGGGCTCCCTCGACGACCGCGTGGTTGGCCGGGACGTCGAGCGCGGCGAGACGCCGCAGCGCGACGGAGGTCGCCAGCGCGCTCGACGAGCCACAGAGCAGATCCGGCTCGAGCCCGTGACCGAACCCGCCGTCGGGGTTCTGGAACGCGGCGAGCGCGTCGAGCACCTGCCACGCCGGACCACCCTCGAGCGCGTGTGCGAACGCGGCCGCCTCGAGCGGACGGCCGGCTTCGAGGAACGCGCGCGCCCGCGCGTAGGCGTCTGGTTGGAGGAGCTGCGCCACGTTGGCAGTATAGCGGTGCGGCGCCAGGGCATCCGACGTCGTCCCTTGACGCCCTGCCGGCCAGCCCGTAGGATCGCGCCAAGAGAAATCCGAGTCATTTACTTGGGTTTCATCTGCCGGGCGACGGCCCGACCGCGCCGGAAGGGAACGCACCGCATGACCAGACGCCTCCTCAGCCTCGCCCTCCTCGCCAGCCTGACTGGTGTCGCGCTCGCGCAGAGCCTGACCGTGTACTCGGGCCGCGGCGAGGCGCTCGTGCAACCGCTCATCGAGCGCTTCACCGCCGAGACCGGGATCGAGGTGCACGTCCGTTACGGCGGCACCGCCGAGCTCGCCGTACTCATCCTGGAAGAGGGACGCGGCAGCCCTGCCGACGTCTTCTGGGGGCAGGACGCGGGTGCGCTCGGCGCGCTCTCGCTGGCGGGCCGACTCACGCCCTTGCCCGACGATCTCACCGCCGGCCTCCCCGGCATCTACACGAGCCGCGGCGGCCTGTGGTTGGCCACGTCCGGACGGGCGCGCGTGCTGGCCTACAGCCCCGAGCGCACCGCCGGTGACGCCTGGCCCGACTCGGCCTTCGACCTGACCGATCCCGCCTACCGCGGCCGCGTGGCGTGGGCGCCGACCAACGGCTCGTTCCAAGCGTTCGTCACCGCCATGCGGGTCGTGCATGGCGAGGAAGCCACGGAAGCCTGGCTGCGTGGCATGATCGCGAACGACGTGCAGGCCTACCGCAACAACACCACCCAGGTCGAGGCCATCGCCGCTGGCGAAGTCGACTACGCGCTGGTCAACAACTACTACCTGCTGCGCTTCCTCGCCAACGATCCCGACTACCCCGTGGGGCAGGGCTTCTTCGCCGACGGCGACATCGGCAACCTGGTGAACGTCGCCGGCGCGGGCATCGTGAACACCAGCCGCAACGTCGCCGCGGCGGAGCGCTTCCTGGCGTTCTTGCTCGAGCCCGCGTCGCAGGCGTACTTCACGAACGTGGTGTACGAGTACCCGGTGGTGCCGGGCGCCCAACCGAACGAAGCGCTGGCCTCGTTCGAAGCGCTGCTCGCCGCCAGCCCCGACGTCGACCTCGACGTGCTCGAAGACCTCGAGGGCACGCTCGAGCTGCTACGGGAGGTCGGGCTCCTCTGACGATGGCCTCGCTCACGTGGGCGCGGCGCGCGCGCCGCCTCCCCTGGTTCGTGCTGATCCCGGCGATCGTGGCCGGGATCGGCACGCTGGTGCCTATCGTGTACCTGGTACTGCGCGCGTTCGAGGCGGACCTGGAGACGTTGCAGCGGCTGTTGTGGCGTGAGCGTACCTGGACCTTGCTGGTCAACACGCTCTCGCTCACGGCGGGAGTGCTGGTCCTGTCGACGCTGATGGCGGTACCGTTGGCCTGGCTCACCGTCCGCTCGGACCTACGTTGGAAGCGCTTCGTCACCGTGTTGGCGGTCGTGCCGTTGGCGATCCCGGGGTACGTCGTCGCGTACGCGCTCATCAGCCTCGGCGGCGTCAACGGCTTTCTCAGCCAGCTCTTCGGGGCCGTGGTGCCGCGGCCCAGCGGGTACTGGGGCGCGGTGGCGGCGCTGTCGCTCTACACGTACCCATACCTGTTCCTGAACGTGCGCGCGGCGCTGCTCGGGCTCGATCCCAGCCTCGAGGAGAGCGCCCGCAGCTTGGGCCACGGAAGCCGCGCGGTGACGTGGCGGGTGGTCCTGCCGCAGCTGCGTCCCGCCCTGCTTGCCGGGTGGCTCGTGATCGCGTTGTACGTGCTCGGCGACTTCGGCGTGGTGGCGCTGATGCGCTACGAGGCCTTCTCCTACGCGATCTACCTGCAGTACTCCTCCGCCTTCGACCGCACCTACGCCGCGCTGCTCTCACTGGTGCTGCTCGGGCTCACGCTGCTGATCGTCGGCACCGAGGGTCGCCTGCTCGGCCGGCGCCGCTACGCCCGGGTGGGCAGCGGCGCGCAGCGCGCGGTCGTCATGACCCGCTTGCGGCGTTGGGCGCCGCTGGCCTACGGCTACGTCGCCAGCGTGCTGCTGGCTGCGCTGGGCCTGCCGTTCCTGGTGCTGGGCTCGTGGCTGGTCTTGGCGCCGCCCGACCTGGCCGCCTGGCGCTCGGTGGCCGAAGCCTTCGTCCGCACCGCCTCGGTTGCCGCGCCGGCCGCGCTCGTGACGGCCCTTGCCGCCATGCCGATCGCCTACCTGGCGGCGCGGGTGCGCCTCCGGGGCAGTCGCCTGATCGAACGGCTCGCCTATCTCGGGTACGCCATCCCACCGGTGTCGCTGGCCCTGGCGATGGTGTTCTTCTCGCTCCGTGCCGTGCCCTGGCTCTACCAGACGGCCACCTTGCTGATCACCGCCTACGTGATCAGCTTCCTGGCCCTCGCCATCGGCCCCATCCGCTCGGCGCTGCTGCAGGTGCCGCCGCGCTTGGAGGAGGCAGCGCGATCGCTGGGACGCCGCCCCTTCGTGGCCTTCTTCGAGACGACCTTCCCGCTCATCCGGCGGCCCGTGGTCGCGGGCACGGCCCTCGTGCTCATGGTGGCGATGAAGGAACTGCCGCTCACCTTCCTGCTGGCACCGACCGGCTTCACCACCTTGTCGGTGCGGGGGTTCACGCGCACGTCCGAGGGCATGATGGCCGAGGCCGCCCCCTTCGCACTGGCGATCGTGCTGTTCTCCAGCCTCTTCGTCGGCCTGCTGGTCAGCTACGAAGGAAAACGTTGACGCGCCTCGAGAAGCCCGCGATGACGCAAGTCCTACCCAGATGGTCGGTTATGGGCTGTACACTGCCTGCGCGAGCATGAGCGACGCCGCCCTCCCCCACCGCCCCACGCCGGTCGTCGAGCTCTCCGGGCTCACCAAGCGCTACCCGCGCACGGAGCACGTTGCGGTCGACCAGCTCGACCTGACCGTGGGCTCGGGCGAGATCCTGTGCTTGCTCGGCCCCTCGGGTTGCGGCAAGACGACGCTGCTGCGGCTGATCGCCGGCTTCGAGATGCCGGACGCGGGCCGCGTCCGCATCGCCGGGGCCACCGTCGCCGATGCCGACACGTGGCTGGAGCCGGAGCGGCGGCGCATCGGCTTCGTGTTCCAGGACTACGCTCTGTTCCCGCACCTCACGGTGCGGCAGAACGTGGCGTTCGGTCTGCGCAATGGCTCGAAGGCGAAGCGCTTGCAGCATGCCGACGCGGTGCTCGATCTGGTGGGCCTCACCATCTTCGCGGGCCGCTATCCGCATCAGCTCTCCGGCGGTCAGCAGCAACGGGTCGCGTTGGCACGGGCGCTGGCACCGGCGCCCGCGGTGATCCTTCTCGACGAGCCCTTCAGCAACCTCGACGCGGCGCTGCGTGGCAGCACCCGTACCGAGGTGCGGCAGATCCTCAAGCGTACCGGCACCACCGCCGTCCTGGTGACGCACGACCAGGAAGAGGCCATGACGTTCGCCGACCGTATCGCTGTCATGCGATCAGGACACCTTGAACAAGTGGGGACGCCGGAAGGCGTCTACAGCCGCCCGGAGACGGCCTTCGTGGCGAGCTTCCTGGGTCGGACCAACCTCCTGCGCGGCGAGGGGCACGGCAGTGTCGCTCGCACCAGCCTCGGCGACCTAGCGCTCGCGCGACCCGCGCACGGGCAGGTGATGCTCTCGGTCCGCCCCGAGGCGCTCACCTTCAGCCCGAACGGCGAGGGCGTGCGCGTGCGCGTGCTGCAGCGCGAGTTCAAGGGACACGACCTCACCTACGCCTGCCAACTGGCCGACGGCGAGCGGCAGCGGCTCGTCGTGCAGACCGGTCCCAGCTGCACGGTGCAAGCTGGCGACATCGTCGGCGTGGTGGTGGCCGGTGCGGCGGTGCCGCTCCAAGCGAGTGCCGCGACTCGGGCGCGCTCGAGCCCCGGCGCCTGATTCACCTCACCAGCGACGCAACGCCTGCTCGCCGCACGTGCGACGTGACCGCCCGCCACGCCGCCGGCGTTCAGGCCGTCCGCGCTCCGAGCGGGCCGGTGTCCTCATGCACGAAGCGCTGCACGAACACGCGTGTCGCCCCCACCGCAGCAGCGAGGTCGTCATCGACACGCGCGGGGCGGACGATCAGGTTGTTGTCGAGGAGCGACGGCAGCCTGCGCCGCAGCGCGTTCTCGACGTCAGCCAGGATGCCCGCCGGCGCCCCGGCGAACGCACCGCCGATCACCAAGAGCTCGGGTTGGATCAGGTGCACGAAGCTCGCCGCTTGCGCCCCGAGCAGGTCGACCATCGGCGCCACGACCGCAGTCGCATCCGGGTCGCCGGCGTCAGCCAGTGCCAGCACCGACTGATAGCGGGCCCGCAGATCCCGCTGCTCCCGCACGCGCTCGTGCGCAGCCAGCGGCGGCGTGCGAGCCGACGCGCACCGCTCGAAGGCCTCGAGCAGCCCCTTCACCGTGAGGAGTTCGGCGCGATCCTCCTCGGCGCCGCCGGCGAGCAGGCGCAGGCTGACGACGCCCGCGTTGCCGAACGGTCCACCGTACGGCACGCCGCCAAGGAACATGCTGAACTTCCCCCCCTCCCCCACGCCGGCGTAGGCGTAGGTGCGATCGTCGCCATTGAGGCCGAACTCGGCCGTGGCCATGGCGTCGATGTCGTTCCCGATCGTCACCGGCAGCCCGGTCGCGTCGCGCAGGCGCTCGCAGATGGGGAGGTTGCGCCATCGCGGGACGCGGCCGATCGCGATCACGGTGCCCGAGCGCGGGTCGACGTACCCGGGCGTGGCCAGCGCCAAACCCACCAGGCGGCGCTCCCGGAAACGCTCCGCGAACCGTTCGAGATACGCCAACACCGCGCCGTGCACGGCGTCCGGCTCGAGCTCTTCGAGGTCCGTCGGCACGTGCGCATCGAGCACGGCGCCGCTGAGATCGGTCACCACCAGCCGCACGCCGGGATGCACCAGGTGGACGCCGACGACCGTGTGCACGCTCGGATCCACGCCGAAGAGCTTGGCGGGCCGGCCCCCCGTGCGCGACACCTGGCCGACGACGCCCACCCAGCGCTCGCGCTCGAGCGCGCTGAGCGCCCGGCGTAGCGTCGGCAAGCTGGCGCCCGTCGAGCCGCCTAAGTCGGCGAGCGACATGGGCCGGGCCAGCAGGCGGGCGAGGATGAGACGTTGCGTGTCCATGCGTGCGAAGCGTCGCTCCGTGCGGGGCGGTCTGCGCCACCATGACACATCGTGCGAGGTGGCGCAGCGCTGCGGTGGTCAGGTCGCGCTTGACATCCTTTTGGTAAGTGTAATACAAAAGGCTTATCAGTAGAGCCGCGGTGGTGACCACCATCGTTCCGCACGCGCCCAGGGGAGGCGGCACACGGCCATGATCCCAGGCTTCGAGGGCTTGGTCCCGCGCTACGGCGACCTCCACAACCACTGCGACCTCAGCTACGGTCGCGGCACACCGCAGGAGGCGCTCGCCAACGCCCGGCTGCAGCTCGACTTCGTGAGCCTCACCGTCCACGGGGCGTGGCCCGACGTGCCCGTCGCCGACCCGCGCCTCGGGTACCTCGTCGACTACCACCAACGCGGCTTCGAACGTGCGCGGGACGCGTGGCCCGCCTACCTGCGCCTGATGGACGACGCCGATGAACCGGGGCGCTTCGTGACGCTACCGAGCTTCGAGTGGCACTCGCTGGCCTACGGCGACCACTGCGTCTACTACCGCGATGGCGCGTACGGCAGCATCCTGGACGCGAACGACCTGCCGTCGCTCCGCGCGGCGCTCGCGGCCGAGCCCGGTCCCACGCTCCTCATCCCCCACCACATCGGCTACCAGCACGGTCATCGTGGCATCGACTGGGACGCCTTCGATCCGGCCTGGTCGCCGCTGGCGGAGATCGTCTCCTTCCACGGCTCGGCCGAGAGTTGTGACGGGCCCGTCCCGTACCTGCACGCCATGGGGCCTCGCGACGAGCGCGGCACCGCCCGCCACGGTTGGCAGCGGGGTCTGCGTTTTGGCGTGGTCGGGTCCACCGACCACCACAACGCCGTGCCGGGCGCGTACGGCTTCGGCCGCCTCGGCGCCTGGTTGGCGTCCTGCGACCGCGCCGGGCTGTGGGAGGCCCTGACCGCCCGTAGGACGTACGCCCTCACGGGCGACCGCATCGCCCTGGCGTTCAGCCTGAACGGCGTCGCCATGGGCGGCGTCGCGGCACCCGACGACGAGCGCCGGATCGAGGTGGACGTCCGTGGCGGTCACGGGATCGACTACGTCGAGGTCCTGCACAACGAGCGCATCCTCCACCGCGAGAGCGTCATCCCCTTGCCAGAGGCACGCGACCCCGGCAGCGTCAAGGTGCACGTCGAGGTCGGCTGGGGCGAAGCGGCCACCGCGGTCGCGTGGGACGTGCGCGTGCGCGTCGTCGACGGCGAGCTCGTCGACGTCGAACCGCGCTTCCGCGGCCCGTTCCCGAGCGCCCCACCACCCGAGGACGGCGTGCACGCCCCCCACACGCTCGAGCGCTGCGGCGCGGACACGGTGCGCTTCACCACCCGTACGCGCCCGAACCCCCTCTCGGCCGTCCCCGCCATGGAGGGTGTCTGCCTCGAGCTCCGCGCGGACGACGCGAGCCTCCTCGAGGTCGAGGCCAACGGCCAGCGGCTCCAGGTACCGGTGCGGCATCTCCGCCGCGGCGCTCAGACCCATCACGTGGACGGCTTCGTCTCCCCCGCCGTGTGCCTGCACCGCGCCGTCCCCGAGCGCGAGTTCGCGCGGCGCTTCGAGGTCCGCCACAGGGCACGCTCGGAGCACGCTGACTGGTACCGCGTTCGCGTTCGTCAACGCAACGACCAATGGGCCTGGGGTTCACCCGTCTGGGTTGAGCCGTCCGCGCCCACGAGGAGGTGAGTCGACCCCGCCGACCCCCCACCGTGACGTCCTCCGGCGCGCACCGGCCGCGTCGGCATCGAGAGGACCCCGCATGCGTATCCTCACTGGCTCGCTTCTCGCGCTGGCCCTGGCGTTCGCGTCGCTCGCGTACGCC
>PXAU01000321.1 GCA_003567075.1 Trueperaceae bacterium | reverse complement strand
TGCGGTACGCGGCTCGACCGAGGGCCGCGCGCGCGTGCTGCGTGCGAGGTGTGGCGGCGTCGGCGGGCGGTGGCGGTCGGCTACGCCGTCCTCGCCACCGCGCCACGCATTCGCCGCCGCGCCAAGCGACGAGGCCGGATCCATCGTGTGGTACTCGCGTACATGGTCGCCTCCTCCCGCCCCGCCATGGCGGGGCCAGGTACGAAGACGAGGCGTTCGCCCCGATCTCCCCAGTGCGAGCCCGATCGTCGTGGCTGCGCGCCCGGCTGGAAGGAGCACCCGCGGAGATGACCGCTGGTTGCTGCGGGGTCACCGGGCCAGGTCCCTCACCCGCTCTCGATCGGCATCCCCCGAGCGGGGGCCGCGCACCGCTGGCTGCGGCACGTGGGGCGGAGTAGACCACGAACGCGGTCCGGCCGGCAAGCGGGGTCACGTCGCACGACGGGGCGCGGCCGTGCCGTCAGCCGCCAGCCAACGCCTCCAGTGCCGTGGTGACGGCCTGCTCGAGCGGAGGCGGCACACCCTCCCCAGTCACCGGGATCGACTCGGCGTCAGCGACATCAGTGGCGTCAGTGGCGTCAGTGGCGTCAGCGGCCACGTCGGCCAAGAGCGCCGTCGCCGACGCGTGCAGCCCGGCGTCTCGGCCTGCGGCGTGGGCGGCGACGAAGCGGGCAATGGTGGCCGCGAGCAGCGTGTCACCGTCCCTACCGTGGATGGCAGCCGCCGCGAGGAGTCCGGCGAGCATGGCGACCCGGTCGCGCGCCGAGCGCCCCAACCGCAGCGCACGCTCGGTGTCGCGACGCGCCGCCCGCAGGTCGTCGAGCGCCACCCGGATGCGAGCGTGGACGGCGAGGGCCCAGGCCAGATCGGCCGGGTCGTCGACGCGCTCGAACTCCCTGACCGCCGCCTCGACGTAGGCGTCGGCTGCCTCCAGCGCGCCCTCGTTTTGCGCCAAGCGCCCCAGGTTGAGGAGCACGCGCCCGGCGCCTGGGCGGTCGCCCCCCTCGTAGCGCAGCGCCAGGCTGCGCTCGAAGGCCTCACGCGCGGCGGCCGCCTCGCCCAACGCCTGGGAGGCCGCCGCCAAGTTGTTGTGCACCGCCGCCTCGCGCTGGCGATGCCCCAGCGCGTCGGCGAGCTCGGCCGCCTCGCGCCAGTGCCGCCGGGCGGCACGGGTTCGGCCCATGTCGTGGTGCGCGGCGCCAAGGTTGATCAGCGCCACGGACAACAGGTCTCGATCACCCAGCGCCCGCGCCACGCGCACCGCCACCTCGCCGTGCTCCATGGCGTGGTCGAGGTCGCCGCCGACAGCGAAGGCCAGGTTGCAGACGCCGGTGTGGGCCTGGACCACCAGGTCGTCGTCTCGGCCCGGACGGGCTTCGGACAGGACCGACTCGTAGCCCTGATGCGCCGAGGCGTAGACACGGACGTTCTCGTCGAGCTTGGCGAGTTCGAGCAGCGCCTCGAGGCGCACCCGCTCGAACGCGTCGGCGCCGTCGACCCGGTTGCCGGCGGGGGCCGATCGCACGTCGCCCGCCAGCCGGGCAAGGACGCTCTGGAGCCGCCTGCGAGCGCCATCGGTACGTTGCCGTTGGCGCTCGGTGTTCGCCAGCCGCACGTGGAGACGGACCCACAAGAGCCGGGCCGCTCCGTCGTCGACGGGTGGACCGGCGACGTCACCCAGCCTCCGTACCGCCGCGCCATAGAGCGCCTCGGCCAGGTCCCACGAGTTGCGCGCATGCAGGACATGCTCGAGCGGCTGCAACGCCTCGGCCAGCGGCGCCAGCATGCCGCGCTCGAGCGCCCAGGTCCAGGCCTGCTGGACGTCGGCCAGCGCGGCATGCACCTGGCCGACGGCCCGGGCTTGCGCCGGGCCGCCGACCAGCTCTGACGTGAGGCTCGCGAGCCATTCCAAGACGAAGGCTGCGTGCGCGTCGCGCGTCGCCTCGTCCGGCGGTCGCGTGGCAGCCCGCGCCACCAGCGTGTGGAGCTCGAACCGGTCGTCGTCCACCCTCCGCACGAGCGACCGCTGCAACAGCGCCAGGAGGGTGTCGAGATCAGCGCCGGCCACGGCCTTCGAGGCCTCGATCGAGAAGCTCGTGCGGAACACCGCCAAGCGCTCCAACACGCCCGTCGCCGAAGGACTCAGCGCCTCCCAGGCCTGGCGCACCAGGTGCTCGAGGCTGCGGTGGCGCGTTGGGACGTCGGGCGCATCCGTGCGGAGATCGACGACGCCGGCGCGGACCTCCTCCAGCAGCGCGCCCACGGATCGTGTCCGCGCACGCCCCGCAGCGAGCTCGATGGCGAGCGGCAAACCGTCGAGTTCGGCGCACAGGGCGCGCACCGGGCGGGCTGTGGAAGCGTCGGCCAGCAGCGACACGCCCGCTTGCGCAGCGCGCTCGAAGAACAGCGTGCAGGCCTCGTCCAAGGTGACCTGACCCGAGTCCGCGTCGGCTGCCGGCGCGACCTGCAGGCCCTCCAACGGAAGCACGTGCTCGACGGCCAAGCCGAGCGGCGCTCGCGAGGTCACCACGAATCGTACGCCAGGTGCCGCCTCGAGCAGGCGCGCGAGCTCCGCACCGAGGGCCGCCGCCGGCAGGTGCTCCGCCTCGTCGAGCACCACCAGCGCGACCGCGTCGTGGAGGCGCGCGGCGAGCGCCTCGTCCACTAGCACGTCATCGTTCACCAGCCCGAGACGCGACACCAGCGCCGCCAGCACATCCGGCACGCTGGCGAGACCGGCGAGCGGTACGAAGCGCGCACCATCGGCGAAGCGAGGCCCGGCGCGGTGCGTCAGCTCCAGCGCCAGTCGCGTCTTGCCGACCCCGCCCAGGCCACAGATCGTGACGAGTCGCGCCCCCTGGTCGAGCCAAGCCTGCAGCTGCTCCAACTCGCTCGCGCGCCCCACGAGGCGACTCGCGGGTCGCGGCGCCTCGATGCGGGCGCGCTCGCCGTCTGGGGGTGGTGCGCGCCCACCGGCGCCGCGACGCGCGGCGTCGACGAGCGCCAAGGTCGTGTCGAGCGGCGGCACCTCGACCTCGCGCGCCAGAACACCAGCGAAGCGCTCGAACGCCGCGACCGCGCGCTCGCGCAAACCTGCCCGCAGGCAGGCACGCATGAGCGCCTGCACGGTCGCCTCCTCCAGTGGTGCAACGTCGAGCACGCGTTCGCGCGCCGTGATCGCGGTCCGCGCATCCCCGGCCTCGTCGGCGGCCTCCGCAAGGCGCACGAGGGCGTCGCGCCAGCGAAGCGCCAACGACTCGCGCTCCAGCTCCAGCCAGGCGTCGAAGGCGGGTACGCCCCGCGGCGCGAAGCCGTCCAGGAGAGGTGCCGGCGTTGCCGCGAGCAGCGCCGAGGCGTCGTGCTCCGCGAGCGCGCTGCGTAGCGCCAGCACGTCGCTGGCCGCATGCCAGCGCAGGCGGTCGTCGGCCACCTCCAACGTGTCGGCCCAGGCGAAGCGGGTGGCCCGGTGGATCAGTTGCCGCAGGTAGCGGCGCGCCTCGGCGTCGGGCACGTCGGGGCGCAGCAGCAAGGCCAACTCGTCACGGCCTACCCACTCGGTGCGGTAGGCGAGGTAGGCCAGCAGGGCACCCGGCCGCGTGCGCGGCCACGGAAGGCTGGCGCCTTCCCACTGCACGGTCGGAGGCCCCAGCAGCCGCAGCACGCGGCCATGGTACGCCAACCCGGGTCCCTACCCGAGC
>PXAU01000318.1 GCA_003567075.1 Trueperaceae bacterium | reverse complement strand
TGGACCGCAAGCGCGTGGTGGCCAGCTTCTGCGTCGGCTCGCAGCGGCTCTACGACTACGTCCACGACAACCCCACCTTCGCCTTCCACCCCACCGAGTACGTCAACGACCCCTTCGTGATCGGCCGGCAGACGAAGCCCGTGGCGATCAACACCGCGCTCGAGATCGACCTGACCGGCCAGGTGGGCGCCGATTCGCTGGCCGGCGTCTTCTACTCCGGCATCGGCGGGCAGGTCGACTTCAACCGCGGGGCCGCGCGCGCGCACGACGGCAAGGCCATCATCGCGCTCCCCTCCACGGCCAAGGACGGCAGCGTGTCGCGCATCGTGGCGCGCCTCAGCGCCGGCGCTGGCGTGGTCACCACACGTGGCGACGTCCACTACGTGGTCACCGAGTACGGCGCGGCGTACCTGCACGGCAAGAGCGTCGAGGAGCGCGCCATCTCGCTCATCTCGATCGCCCACCCCGACTTCCGCGAGCAGCTGCTGCGCGAGGCGATCGAGGCGCGTTTCCTGCACCCCGAGTTCGCGCGCGTGGAGGACAAGTTCGTGATCGGGCCGCCCGAACTGCGCACCAGCCGCATCCTGCGTGACGGCACCCAGGTCACCTTCCGGCCCATCCACCCCACCGACGAGCCTGCCCTGGTCGACCTCATCTACGCGCTGTCGCAGGAGACCATGTACTACCGCTTCATGTCGCGCTCGAGGCGCGTGCCGCGGCGCGAGATCCAGAACTTCGTGTTCATCGACCACCGCAGCGAGCTCGCGATCGTCTGCACCGTGCCCGAGGCGCACGGCGAGGACATCATCGCGGTCGGTCGCTACTACCTCGACGAGAAGACCAACATGGCCGAGGTCGCGTTCGTGGTGCGCGACGACTGGCAGAACCGCGGCATCGGCACCGAGCTGTTCCGCTACCTGACCCAGGTCGCCATGCGCAACGGCATCCGCGGCTTCACCGCCGAGGTGCTGCGCGAGAACCGGCCCATGCAGCGCGTGCTCCACAAGACGAACTACAAGGTCACGAGCGAACCGCACCAGGACGTCTACAGCTTCGCGATCGAGTTCCAACCGAGCGAGGACTGAGCGGGCCGCGGGTAGCGCCGAGCGGGGGGCCGCGAGGGCAGGGCGGGCGTGGTGTTCGCGCCCCGCCCTGCCCTCGCCCCGCCCTGCCCTCGCCCCGTACGGGCCTCCGCGCCCGAACCGCCGCGCCCTCGCAGGCCTCAACCTCCGCGCAGACCGTCCTTGAGGCCGTAGTACACCTCGCCCAGCCGTAGCGTCTGCCGCAGACCGCGCAGGTCGGTGTGCCGGTCGATCACCACGAGCTCGACGCCGGCGATCTCCGCGAAGGCCTCGAGTTCGGCGGTGGTCACGTCGAAGCTGAAGGCGGTGTGGTGCGCGCCGCCGGCATGGATCCAGGCCTCGACGGCGGTCGCGAAGTCCGGCTCGCAGACCCACACGGCGCGCGCGACCGGCAGCGCCGGAAGCGCCGGGTGCTCGACGGTGCGCACCTCGTTGACGACCAGCCGGAAGCGGTTGCCGAGGTCGATCAGCGAGGCGTTGATCGCCGCGCCGGCCTTCGTGTCGAACACGAGCCGCACGGGGTCGGCCTTGGCGCCGATGCCGAGCGGGTGGATCTCCAGCGACGGCGTGTGGCGCGCGATGCTGGGGCACACCTCCAGCATGTGCGCACCGAGCACGAGCGGGCCGTCAGGGGCGAGATGGTACGTGTAGTCCTCCATGAACGAGGTGCCGCCCGGCTGGCCGCGGCCCATCACCTTGAGCGCGCGCACCAACGCCGCGGTCTTCCAGTCGCCCTCGGCCGCGAAACCGTAGCCGTCCGCCATCAGGCGCTGCACGGCCAGGCCCGGCAACCGCTCGAGCCCATGCAGGTCCTCGAAGGTGGTGGTGAAGCCGTTGAAGCCGCCCTCCCCCAGGAAGGCGCGCAGACCGAGCTCGAGGCGGGCCTCGTCGCGCAAGGCGTCGTGTCGCTCGCCGTCATGACGCAGCGGCGCGGCGACGGCGTAGGCGTCCTCGTAGGCTGCCACGAGCTCGTCGACCTCGCCCTCGGGCACCGCCCGCACCCGCGCCACCAGGTCGCCGACGCCGTAGCCGTCGACGGCGACGCCGAGGCGCAGCTGCGCGGCCAGCTTGTCCCCTTCGGTGACGGCGACGCCGCGCATCGTGTCGCCGAAACGGGCGATCCGCGCACCCTGCAGGTCGTGCCAGGCATGCGCCGCGCGCATCCAGCTGCTTAGCCGGCGGTGGACGTCAGGGTCGGACCAGTGCCCAGCCACCACCGCGCGACCGAGGCGCATGCGCGTGTGCAGGAAGCCCGCCTCGCGGTCACCGTGCGCTGCCTGGTGCAGGTTCATGTAGTCCATGTCGAGCGCGTCCCAGGGAAGCTCGCGATGGTACTGCGTGTGCAGGTGGCAGAGCGGCTTGGCCAGCGTCGTGAGCCCACGGATCCACATCCGTGCCGGCGAGAAGGTGTGCATCCACACCAGCAGTCCGGCGCAGGCGGGATCCGCGTTCGCCTCGAGGCAGGCGCGGTGGACCTCGTCGGGGGTGGTCACCACGCCCCGGAAGCGCACCGGCAGCGGCACCTGCTCGGCTTGGTCCAGCGCCGTCGCGACGCGGCCCGCGTGGTCGGCCACCTGCTCCAACGGCTCGGCACCGTAGAGGTGTTGCGAACCGCACAGCAGCCAGATCTCGGGCGCGTGCGCGTCGTTCATGGCCTCTCCCTCCCTGGCGTCAAGGCATCCGTTGGGGCCTGCGCAGCGCCGTCCGCACCGAGCGGCGCCGCGCTGTCCGCACCGACCGGCCCCGCGCCGTCCGCGGCCGACGACCCGATCCGCCGCTCCTTGCGCGCCGCCGCGCGTCGCTCGCGCAGCCGCTTCATCACGCCGCCCTCGTCGCCTCGGCCACTGCGGCCGAACAGGTCGTGGAGGTAGCGGTAGTCGCGGTAGAGCGCGTCGTACGCCCGAACGTTGGCGGGTTCGGGGCGGTAGACGAGGTCGCTGAGCCGTCCCATGCTGCGCGCCGCGGCGGCGATGTCGGGGTAGGCCCCGGCGGCGACCGCGGCGTGCATCGCGGAGCCGAGCGCAGGCGCCTGCTCGCTGCCGATCAAGTGGATGTCGCGCCCGAGCACGTCGGCGTAGATCTGCATGAGCAGCGGGTTCTTGGGCGGCAAGCCGCCGGCGGCGACGAGCGTGCGGACAGGCACGCCGCTGGCCTCGAAGCCCTCGATGATCACGCGCTGGCCGAACGCGGTGGCCTCCAGCAGGGCGCGGTACACGTCCTCGGGGCGCGTCGCGAGGGTCATGCCGACGAGCAGGCCGCCGAGGTCGACGTCGACGAGTACGGAGCGGTTGCCGTTCCACCAGTCGAGCGCCAACAGTCCGTGCTCGCCCGGCCATTGCTGGGCGGCCTCACGAGCAAGGTAGCCATGCAGGTCGAAGCCCGCCTCGCGGGCTGCGTCGTGCACCCGAGGCGGCGTGGCCTGATCGACGAACCAGGCGAAGATGTCGCCGACACCTGACTGGCCGGCCTCGTAGCCGTACTGGCCGGGGACGATACCGCCCATGACGGCGCCGCACATACCCTCGACCTCGTGGACGGCCTGGCCCACGAGCACGTTGCACGTGGAGGTGCCCATGATCATGACCATGGTGCCGGGTTCGACCGTTCCCGCCGTAGG
>PXAU01000160.1 GCA_003567075.1 Trueperaceae bacterium | reverse complement strand
GGTCTGGATGCCCGGCCCGCCGGAGGTGATCACGAAGATCTGACCGAAGACGTTGAGCACGAAGATGATCTCGAGCAGTAGGGCGATCTCGATGAAGCGCCGCAGGTGCGGCAGGGTGACGAAGCGGAACATGGCGATCGGCCCCGCACCGTCGAGGAGGGCGGCCTCGACCACCTCCTCCGGGAGCGACTGGAGGCCGGCGAGCAGGATGAGCATGACGAAGGGCGTCCACTGCCAGGAGACGATGCCGATGATCGAGGCGAGCGGCGCCGCCTCCACGAGATAGACCGAGCGCAAGCCGAGCGAGCGCGACACCCACGCGCTCAGCCCGAACGCCGGGTCAAGCAGTAGGTACTTCCACACCACGGCCGACGCAACCGGCATGATGAGGAACGGGCTGATCAACAGGGTGCGAGCGAGGGTGCGGCCGGGGAACGGGCGGTTCAGCAGGAGCGCGAAGGCCATGCCGAAGACGAAGGTCAACACCACGACCGAGCCTGTGAGCATGACCGTGTTGAGCAGAACCTGCCAGAAGTCCGGATTGGCGAGGATCCGTTGGTAGTTGCGGAACATCGCGTCGAAGCCAAGGAACCCCGCACTCCCCGGCCGTAGCAGGTTCCAGTTGGTGAAGGAGTAATAGATCGTCAGGGCGAAGGGCACTTGCGTCAAGAAGATGAGATAGATGATCGCTGGCGCCGACAGGAAGCGCCGGGCCTCGCCGATGCGGCGTGGTCGCGCGGTGGTGATCGCCACAAAGCCTCCTGAGGGGGATTGCGCGTGGGGCGCTTGGCGCCCCACGCGCGAAGATGCGGTCACCCGTGGGGGCGGCCGATCGTGGCTCAGTAGTATCCGGCGTCCTGCATCGCCTCGGCGGCGATGCGCTGGGCGCGCTGCAGGCCGGTCGCGACGTCGACGTTGCCGGCGAGAATCTCGGCGACGATCTGGGCGACGTCGGTGCCGATGCCCTGGAACTCGGGGATCTGTACGAACTGGATGCCGGGCGCGACCTGCGGGTTCACCGTGGCGTCGAACGGGTCGGCGGCCTGGATGGCGCCGAGCACCATGGGCGCGAAGGGCGCGGCTTCAAGGTACTCGGGCCGCTCGTAGGTGCTGACGCGCGTGCCAGGCGGAACGGCGGCCCAACCGCGCTCGGAGGCGACCAGTTCGATGTAGTCCTTGGAGGTCGCCCACATGAGGAAGCGGAAGGCCTCCTCGCTGACCCGGGTGGTGCTGGGGATCGCGAGGTTCCACGACCACAGCCACTGGTTGCCCTTCGCGACGGGACCGACGGGGGCGAGCGCGTAGGCCATGTCTGGACCGACCGGCGAGTTGGCCAGGAAGCCGGCGGCGACGGTGGCGTCGACCCACATCGCGGTCCGTCCCTGGCTCATGAGCGCGAGCGCCTCGGGGAAGCTCACGCCGGTGACGCCAGCCGGGCCGCAGCGCTGCACCAGGTCGGCGTAGAAGGAGATCGCCGCGTTCCACTCGGGGGTGTCGATCTGCGGCACGCCCTCGGCGTCGAACCACTGGCCGCCGAAGGTGTTGACGACGGTGGTGATGGGCCCCATGTTGTCGCCCCAGCCGGGCTTGCCGCGCAGCGCGATGCCGGTGATGCCGGCCGCTGGGTCGTGCACGGCGCAGGCGATCTCAGCGATCTCCTCCCAGGTGGGCTGCTCGGGCATCGTCAGGCCGGCCTCGTCCAGGAGGCGCTTGTTGTACATCGTGAAGCTGGACTCGCCGTAGAAGGGCACCGCGAAGATCTCGCCGTCGTAGCGGAGACCGTCGGCGATCGCGGGCAGCAGGTCGTCGAAGTCGTAGCCGGCTGCAACCTCGGGGAACTCCGCGGCCAGCGCGTCGATCGACTCCAGCCAGCCGATCGCGCCCCACATCGGCGTCTCGTAGGCGCCGATGGTGACGATGTCGAAGGAGGCGGCGCCGGTGGCGGCGTCGGTGGTGACGCGCGAGCGCAGGGTGCCTTCGTCGAGGACGAGCCAGTTCAGCCGGATGTCGGGGTTCTCGGCCTCGAACAGGCTGGAGAGCTCTTGCATCACGACCATGTCGGGGTTGTTCACGGTGGCGATGGTGACGGTGGTCTGGGCAGCGGCGACGCCGAAAACGAGGGCTGCGGCGGCGGCGATCAGCCAGGACCAGCGGGGGCGTGGGTTGGCGTGCATGCGTCCTCCTTGTGGGGTCGACCGGTGGTGCGCGGCGGCCGACGTACGTGTGCCAGAGCGAGCCCGGGTCGTGCGCATGGTCACGTGGCCATCAACGACCCGGCTGCCTATCGTGCGGTTGATCACCTCCTCGGGTGGCGCGACCGACGGCGTGGGTCATGGGTTGCGAAGGTGTTCGCCGGCCTTGCGTATGGTCTCGTGGCCATCACCTTAGACGAGGACGTATGCCCCTGTCAAGACATCGGTTCTGGTACCATGGTCTCGTGGCCACCATCACAGAAGTTGCACGTCGCGCCGGGGTGTCCACCACCACCGCCAAGCGGGCGATCCGTGAACCCGGGAAGCTGGCACCGGAAACGCTCCGGCGGGTGCGTGAGGCCGTCGAGGCCCTGAACTACGAGCCCGATCAGCTTGCCTCGGCCTTGCGCAGCGGCCGCAGCACGACCCTCGGCCTGGTCATCGGCAGCATCGTCGAGCCGTTCTTCGCCGAACTCACCCGCACGATCGTGCACGATGCGCGTGCGCGCGGCTTCAACGTCATCGTGGCGGACAACGAGTACCGCGATGACGTCGAGGCGGCGCATCTGCGCAGCTTCTACGGCAACAGGGTCGCCGGGCTCATTCTTCGTAGCGCGTACGGGTCAAGCAACCTCGACTACCTGCTGCGCATGCAGGGGCGCGGGGTCGCCGTGGTGGAGGTCGACTGCATCATCCCCGGCAGCCCGTTGCCCCACGTCATGCTCGACAACGTCGGTGCCGTCGATCGGGGCGTGGCGCATCTCGTGGCACACGGGCACCAGCGCATCGCAGCGTTGTCGAGCTACCATCCCAAGCTGAACGCCGACGAGCGCGTGCAGCGCTTCCCGGATGCGCTTTCGAGCCGTGGGTTGAGGTTGCCGGCGGCATACGTGTCGCAGACGGCGCCCACCGAGCGGGAGGGGTACGAGGTCGCGCTGCATCTGATGCGGCTGCCGGAACCGCCAACAGCGATCTTCGCGACCACCGGCTCCATGGCTGCCGGCGCCTACCGCGCTCTCATGGAACTCGGCCTGCGCGTTCCCCGTGACGTGAGCCTGGTGGCCTTCGACGACTACCCCTGGATGCGCCTCGTCCACCCCGGCATCGACACGCTGGCCCAGCCAGTTGAGGCGATGGGGCGCGCGGCGGTGCGGCTCTTGTTCGACCAGATGCGTCTCGGCGCCCAAGCGCAGGTCGAGCACACGCAGGCCGAGCGGCTGCGCTTTCCGGCAGAACTCGTCGTGCGCGGCAGCGTGACACCGCCTCGAGCGGAGTGACCGGCCGGCGCGGCGGGCCGAGATGTGCGTTTCGACGGCGCCTGCAGCCGCTTGGGCGCTAGGCTTGGGGGAGCGCCGATGCGCGACCGGGACGAGACGTGCGACGGGGTAGGCGCGTCGCGCCGCTCCGACACGGTCGCGCTACGCAGCAGCGGTCGACGCCGCGCTGACGCTCGGGCGCGGGGGTAGGATTCGGCATGGCCGCAGAAGTCGCACCCGTCGTCCTCGGTATCG
>PXAU01000270.1 GCA_003567075.1 Trueperaceae bacterium | reverse complement strand
AGGTGTGCAGGTCGAGCTCCACGCCGGGCAGGATACCGCCTCGACGGGGTAGACTCCGACCGTGACCGACGAACCGATCGCGCTCGACGCCATGGGTGGCGACCACATGCCCGAGGCTGCCGTCGATGGCGCGCTCCGGGCCGCTGCCGAGGGCGCCCGCGTGGTGCTGGTCGGCGACGAAGCGCGGCTGCGTGCGCTGTTGCGCGAACGCGGCGGCGAGCTGCCGATCGAGCACGCGCCCGACGTGATCGGCATGGACGATCCTGCCACCGATGTGCGGCGGCGCAAGGAAGCGAGCGTCGTGGTGGCCACCCGCATGGTCAAGGCGGGACGCGCCGGGGCGTGCGTGTCGATGGGGCACTCGGGCGCCACGATGGCGGCTGCGTTGCTGCTGCTGGGACGCGTCCGCGGCGTGGAGCGGCCGGCGATCCTGACCAACATCCCCAACGCCCGTGGCGCTTTCACGGCGCTCATCGACGCCGGCGCGAACGCCGACTGCCGCCCCTCGTTCCTGCAACAGTTCGCGCTGATGGGCGACGCGTACGCGCGGGCCATCTACGGCCGGGAGGCGCCCAGCATCGGCCTGATGTCGATCGGCGAGGAGCCCGAGAAGGGGAACGAGCTCACCCGCGAGGCGCACGCGCTGCTCGCGCGCACGCCCGGCATCGCCTTCCACGGCAACGTCGAGGGGCGTGACCTGCTGCGCGGCAACGTCGACGTCGTCGTCACCGACGGCTTCACCGGCAACGTGATGCTCAAGCTGGCCGAGGGCGAGGCCAAGGTGCTGTTCGGGATGGTCCGCGAGGCGCTACGGAGCGACCTGCGCTCGAAGCTGGGCGGTCTGCTGGCCAAGCCGGCGCTCAAGCGCGTGGCGCTGCGGCTCGATCCCGCCGAGGTTGGGGCCGAGCCGCTGCTGGGCGTGGCCGGCAACGCCTTCATCGGCCACGGCTCGTCCGACGCCCGCGCGGTGGCCAGCGGCATCCGGACCGCGCGCCGGTTGGTCGCGGCCGACCTGCCCGCGCGCATCGCCGAGGCGGTTAAGGCGACGGCAGCCGCAGCGGACGGAAGGCCGTGAGGCGGCGGGGAGCGTCGAGCAGCGGCGCGCCCGGCGGGTCACGGTAGGCCTCGCGCACCCCCTCCCGTAGCGGCAGCTCCGGGTTCAGCACCAGCAGGTCGAGGGTGTCGATGGCGCCGCTGCGAAGCAGGTACGTGAGTTGGTCGGGCACGTCCGTGTCGCCATCGACGTAGCGCCGCGCGAAGGAACCGAGGGCAGCGCTGGCGGCGCTCGGGTGGACCACCAGATCGGCGCCCACGATCACCACCGGCAGCCGCGCTGCGGTGGGCACGAAGCGTCGGTCGCTGCCGCTCGCCGAGGCCACGCCCGGCTCGCCGTCGTCGTCATCGCTCACCACCCGCAGGCGCCCGCCGGCCAACGCCCAGCGCGCGTCGTTGGCGGCCGCGACGTCCACCAGCGCGGTGCCCAGGCGCTGCCGCTCCGGCCCCAGGATGAGCGTGTCCAACGCCAGCTGGCGCCACGCATACCCGCTGGCGGTGCGCGTCCAGACGTCGAGCCGTTCCCGCTCCTGGTCCAGCACCAGCTGGGCCGGGGCGACGTCGTCGGGCGTGCTGCTCCATACGAGCGCCGGCGCCTCGAGGTCCAGCACGTGCAGACCGACGCTGCGATCGCCCGCTTGGCAGTCGGCGCGACGATCGAGCAGGGCGACGTAGCGACCCTCCGAGGACACCGCCACGTCAGTGAGGCAGACGCCGTCCTCCGGCGCCTGGACGCCTTCGGCGACGGGGAACGCGGCCTCGCTCCAGCGGCCCTCGCGCACGAGCTCCAGCGGCGCTGGGTCGCGTGGCGCGAGCGGTGTCGGGTCGTCGACGTCGAACGCGGCCAGATCGTAGCGGTGCAGGAGGGCGGCGCGGGCGCCCACGTCGCGCTCCTGCCGCGTGGCCAGGACGACCAGGCGGGTGCGGGCGGCGTCGGCGCCGGCGGCCAGGGGATCACGATCCTGCCAGTCCCAGGCGCGCAGCGGCAGCGTCAGGTCGGGAACCAGGTTCGTGCCCTCTAGCGGCGTCACCTGCCGCGGCGTGGCAGGACCTGGCGGCTCCACCAAGAAGGCCACCACCCGCGAGGGCGCGTCCTCGCCGCCGGTTGCCACCAGCAGCACGAGCGGCGTGCCCTCCAGGAAGGTGCCGGTGCAGGCGCTCAGCAGCAGCGCGGCCACGAGCGCCAGCGGCAACGCGCGCGCCCGAACGCGCCCGTCGAACGCCCGGGCAGGCCTCACGGCAACGCCTCGTCCGCTGGCAACGGGCGACGCTCGAGCCCGAACGGGGTGGGCAGGATCTCCTCGATGCCGGTGCTGGCGCCGGGGCCGGTCAGCACCAGCCGCAGGTCGCCGCTGCCGGTGTCGTAGGCCGCCGCCAGGGCCCAGCAGCAGCGGTCCCACACCACGAACACCTCCGGTCGCAGGTTCCACGGGCTCTGCTCGGCCTGCGTGCGGGTGAAGTCCCACACGTCGGTGACCTGCGCCCCCAGCGTCAGTTGGTCGCTGGCGCGCAGGCTGAGCGTCACCCGGTCCAGCTGGAGCTCGGAGCGCGTCAACTCCTCGCGGGCGGGCGAGTAGGTGCCCACGTAACTCATGCTCCCTTGTACCCCGAGGCGTTCCCACGCTTCGACGCCCAGGGTCAACGAGGCGCGCCGCAGGTGGCTGCGGTCGAGCCCGTCGTCGCGCAAGCGCCACTCGCCGAAGCCTTGCAGGCTGACGTCGAAGGGGCCCAGGAACTCGCGCACGAGTTCGACCCGGAGGTCGAGGATCGTGTCGCGGCGCCCGCCGTCGCCGTCTGCCAGGCGCGGGTCGAAGGTGGTGCGCAGGCCCAGCTCCCAGCGCCCGCGGGCGTCGGCCGGCGTGTCACGCACGGTGAGCACCACCGGCCGCACCGGTTCCGTCTCCCCCTCGACGCCCAGCCACGCCGGCGGCAGCCAGGTGACGCCACGCAGCACCACGCTGAAGCGCTCCGGCAGCGTGAGCGTTACACGCGCGTCGGACACCGCTCCGGTCTGCAGGTCGATGCGCTGCGTGGCCTCGAGCTCGGCCTGCCACAGTGCGCTCCGGGCTGTGAGGCTGAGGCGCTCGAGTATGCCCTCGTCGACGTCGGCCCGCAGCTCGGCACGCACGCCCGGCAGGGCGTCGCCGGCTCGCAGCGCGCCCAGCTCGAGGCGCAGGTCGAGCGGCGACCAGAAGCGCAGGCTGCCGTCCGCCGCGGGCTGGGGTTGCGGACGGTAGCCGGTCTCGACCTGCAGCCGCAACGCCCGCTCCAGCCCCGCTGACCAGGTCACGCTCGTCAGCGTGTCGCTCACCATGACGTCCCCCTCGGTCTCGGGTGCCAAGTCCTGCAGGTGCCGCACGCCGAAGCTGAACTCGGCGGGCTGCTGCCTGGCCCGTAGGTCGGCGTTGGCCTCGAGCGTATGCGGGGTGCCGTCCTCGGGCCCGTAGCGGTGGCGCAGGCTGAGGTCGAAGGCCGGCACGGTGTTGAAGAGCCGTAGGCTGGTATCGAGCGGTTGCCAGCCCTCGTCCTCGGGACGGCGCGTGTCGAGCAGCACGTACCCACTGCGATGGTCCAGGGTCCAGAACGGGTCGGGCGTCAGTCGTAGGCGCGCGCCGAACTCGCTACGATTGCGTCTCGTGACCGCGTCGAAGCGGAAGGGCGTCTCGCCCTCGTTGACGTCGCGATCGAAGGTGAAGGTCACGTCGCCGGCGCGGCCGAAGGCCTGCCGCAGGCTGAGGTTCGTGCGCCACAGCACCAGCCGCTCGCCCGAGTCGTAGTACCGGCCGTCGAAGGCGTTGCGGGCGTCGAACTGCACGCCCGCCCACGGCCGCAACGGCGCCAGCTGCAGCGTGTGCGCCACGCGTGCGCGGCCGGCCTGAGCGAACGGCTGCCCCGCCACGCGGCGGTTGGTGGGGTCGCTGACGTCCTCGAACAGGCCCAGGTCGAGTTCGCCCGCCACCAGGCGCACGGGACCCAGCACGATGCGGGCCGGATCGAGCGGCTCGAAGCGGAGCCGCGTGAACACCTGCCGGGCCTCGCCGCGCAGCGCGAAGGCCGGCGCGAGCGTGCGGCGGGTCTCGGGATCGGTGTCGATGAAGCCGCGTGTGTCGACGCGGGCCCGCACGCCCTCGGCCTCGCCGACGAGGCCCAGGTCGTACTCCCAGCGGCCCGACGCCAGCGCGTCGCTGCGCTCGAGCGCGAGACGCACGCTGGGCGCGCCCAGGCTCTCGTCCGTCCGGTAGCCGGCCCGCACGCGCAGCTCGGCCGGGTCGACGGCGTCACTGGTCAGATCGGGCAGGGCCGGCAGGTAGCCGACGCGCAGCTCGCCCGCGCCGCGCTCGTCGTAGAGCCGGTGCTCGAGCTCCCAGGCCAGGTGCGACGCGACCACCGAGCCGCCCAGGAAGCGCTCGGCGAACCAGCCGCCGGCGTCCGGGTCGACCTCGGCCAGGTAACGAACCGTGAAGCGCCCAAGGCCGTCGCGGCCCGCGACGTACGGCCAGCTGAGCTCGACCTCGGCGCGACGTTCCGCGTCGCCCGATTCGATGCGTAGGCGCGGCTGCCGGTCGGCGTCGGCGAGCGGGAGCACCAGCAGCGGCAGGGTCGCCACGGGCGCGTCGCGGATGAGGATCGTCACGTTCTCGGCCACCAAGCGGTCGCCGGGGTAGACCCGCAGCCGTTCGGCCTGGAAGCCGTAATCCCAAGGGTCCTGATCGCAGCGTGAACAGGGGCTGAAGCGGCCGGAGAGCGCGTCAACCTGGCCCGGTAGCCGCGTCGCCACGTCGCCCCACACGTCGATGTCGGTCGTCACGATGAGGACGTCGCGGCCGCTGATACGCTCGTCGCGTAGCCCGATCACCAGATCGCTACCTTCGAAGCGCTCGCCGTCGACCACGAGGACGCCCGGGCCGATCACCCGCACCTCGCGAGCGCTCGGGTCGAACTCGATCAGTCGCCCCTCCAGCCGCTGCCGTCCGTCGATGACGACCACGATCGGGTCGCCCTCGAGCACGTACAGTTCGCGCTCGCTGCCGTCAGGAAGGAGCACGGTCCGCAGCTCGAGGCGTGAGTCCGGATCGCTGGTCCCGTCCACCGTCACGGTGGCGGCCGTCGCCGTCGCGAGCAGCCAGACGACCGCGAGCGTCACGGCCAGGCGCGTGGTCGCCCTGCGCGCGCTCCCGAGCGTCAGCGCCGCCACGAGACCACCAGCAGCAGGGCCGCTGCGATCGCGTACAGGCCGACCGGCGCCCAGCCTGCCAGCGCCGCCGGGATGGTCCCCTGCGCGCCCAGCAGCTTCGCCACGCTCCACGTGGCGTAGTACACGAACGTCAGCGCCATCACGGACACGAGACCGAGCGACACCGTACGCCTGAAGCTCGCCAGCGCCACCGCCAGCGCGAAGGCCGCGAAGGCGACCGCCGCCAGCGGCTCGGCCGCCTTGCGGTGCAGCGCCGTCCACTCGGCAGCCGACTCGCCCGGCGTGGTGCGCGCGCGCTCCAGCAACTCCGGCAGCGGCAACGTCACCAGGTCAGCGGCTGCGGGCGTGGCCGCCGTCAAGCCCCGGACCGGCAGCGTGGCCCTGGCAGCCGTCGCCTCCAGCACGGTGACGCTGCGGCGGAAGGTGCGGTAACTGAGCGCTTCGAGCCACCACACGCCAGCCTCGGCGTCGGGCCGGCCACGCTCGGCCCGGATCAACTGCCGCGGCCCTTGCGCGCCGCCCGGCGTGATCACCGTGATGCCGACCAGGTTGCCTGCAGCGTCGACGCCCTCGATGAAGATGCTCCGCCCCAGCGCGTCCTGGAAGAAGCTGCCGGTCTGCACCACCGTCTCGGGCGATTGCAGCAGGATCTCTCGCTGGACCTCCTGCGCCCGCTGCTCCGCCCAGGGCACCAGCAACTCGTTGTTCGCCGCCGTCACGAGCGCCACCAACAGGCCGATCACCAGCAGCGGGCGCAGGTAGTGGCCGGGCGTGAGCCCCAGTAACAGCGCAGCCTTCACCTCGCCGTCCTGGCTGGCGCGCGTGAGCGCCAGGAGCGCCGCGAACAACAGCGCGAGCGGCAACCCGGCCGACGCGGCCGAGGGCAGTTTGGCCAGCAGGAACCCCGCCACCAGCCCAGGTGGCACGCCGCGCGCCAGCACCTCGGCCAGCACGCCCAACAGGAACGACGCCAAGAGCAGCACCAGCAGCACCGACACGCCCGCCAGGTAGAGCGGCCCGATCTCGCGCGCCAGCGACACGCCGAAGCGGCTCACCGGTGCATCACCCGCCAGGCCAGCAGCAGGCCGATCACGGCCACCAACGCCGGTGTCGACCAGGCGGCTACGGCCGGCCCCAGCACGCCGTTCTCGAACAGCGCGCCGGTGAAGGTCCAGGCCGCCCAGAACACCACCAGCAGGACGATCGTCCAGCCGAAGCCACTGCCGCGGCCGCGCACGCGCAACCCCAACGACGCCGCCACGAGCGCGAACACGGCGGCGCTCGAGGCGTCGGCCACGCGCCGATGGAACTCGAAACGTGGTGCCGAGGCGTCGGCGCCGACCGCCTGGGCGGCCTGCACCCGGCGCGACAGTTCGGTGAGCGTCTGCTGCTGCGGTCGCGCCAACGTCTCCTCGGGCGTCGCCTCCAGCGCGAAGGGGAGCGTCAGCTGCGCGAGTCGCTCGCGCTCGCCCGCCGGGATCGTGCGCTCCACCTCCTCGAGTGCCCAGGTGCGCGCCTCGGCGTCCCAGCGGCCGCGCACGGCGCTCACGACGGTGCCGTCGCCCAACACGGCCAACACGCCCAGCAGTTCGGCGTGGCCGGGCACGTCACGGTCGGCCCGGATGCGCGCTGCCGAGAAGACGCCCTGATCGGGCACCACGAAGGCGGCATCGGTCTGCGTGGCCGCCGGCGGTCGCACGTAGAGGAAGCCCTGGATCTCGGCCTGATAGGCGGCCTCGCCCAGCGGTTCGAGCCAACCGTTGTTGACGAGCGCGATGCCGGACACCAGGACCCCACCGGCCACCAGCGGCACCAGCAAGGCTCGCGGCGGCACCGCTCCGGCGTAGGCGGCGCGCAACTCGGCGTCCTTCGCCAACCGGCCCGATACCAGCAGCACCGCGAACACGACCGCCACCGGCAACGTGAGGTGCAAGAACCACGGCAGCTTGAACAGCAGGAGCCGCCCCACCGAGGCCCAGGTGGCGCCCTGCTCCACCAGGAAGCGGGCCAACACGCTGAGGAGATCGATGGAGAGGAGGAGGCACAGGCTCAGGGCGCCGAGGACGTACAATCCGGCCGCCTCGCGGAGCACGTACCGCGCCAGCCGCGGGATCACGGAGGGAGTGTACCAGGCCACCGGCGGCGCTCGCGTCCCACTTGATGGGTGGCCTTCGCTCCTCGCACGAGCGGCGCGAGGCCGTACACTTCGGGCGTGGAGATCCACCTCGCGGCGGTGCAGGTGGCCTGGTCGCCCGCGCTGTACGCCTCACCCCAAGCGTTCGCCGAGCGGATGCTGTCGCTCGGGCGCGCGGCGGCGGAGGGCGCGGGTGAGCGGCCACGCTTGATCGCCTATCCCGAGCTCATCGGCCTCCCACTGCTGCTGACGGTCGCGGGCGACACCCACGCCCTCGCCGCGCCCAGCTTCGCGGCGGCGCTGGCGCGCTTGGCGCCGCGGCATGCCGGTCGCTGGCTGCGGACCGCCTGGCGCGCCCGCAGCCTCGGTTTGGGCGCCATCTACGGGAGCTACGCGGTCGACGCGTACCGTCTCTGGTACGGCACCTTCGCCGACGTCGCACGGGACACGAACGCGGTCGTGGTGGCGGGCAGCGCCTTCCTACCCGACGTCGACGAGGAGCCTAGCCGCGGCTGGCACGTGCGCGATTGGGCGGTCCACAACGCGGCGCTCACGATCGCACCCCAGGGTCACCTGCTGGCGCGTACCGCCAAGGTGCATCTGGTGCCAGGCAGCGAACGGGGGGCGGGCCTGCGCCTCGGGCGGCTCGAAGACCTCGAGGTCGTCGACACCAAGCTCGGGCGGCTGGCCGTGGCGGTGTGCCTGGACGGTTTCCATGGGCGCGTGCTCTCAACCCTCGACGCCCGCGGCGCCCAGCTGTTGGTTCAGCCATCGGCCAACATGCATCCCTGGGAAACCCCATGGGTGCCCGATCCCCGCCGCAGCGAAGGCGACGCCTGGCTCGGCGAGGGGCTGCGGGCGAGGTTGCAGGGGCGTCAGTCGCTTCGCTACGGCGTGAACCCCATGCTCGTCGGTGAGGCCTTCGGCCTTCGGCCCCGCGGTCGCTCCAGCATCTTCGCCAACGTGGCCGACGCCGACGCCCGTGCCGCCGAAGGGCAAAAGGCGGTCGCGGCGCTGGCCCAGGCCGCGGCCGTGGCGCCGATCGACGCCAGGCCTGGCCTACTCGTGCTCGCGCCCGACGCCGAGCACGAGGCCGTGGTGCGGGCGCACGTGCCGCATCCGGACGGGCTCGCGTCGGCCACCTGAGCCGGTCCGTCGACGCGGTAGCATGGCGGGTGTGACCGGCACGCTCGGGCTCTTCTCTCTGGTCGACCTGTTCCAGCTGCTCGCGGGGTCTGCCCGGACTGGGCGCTTGTCGATCGCGCACCCGCGCGGCCGGGCGCGGGTGTACTTCGAGCGAGGCCTCGTCGCGCACGCGGAGTTCGCTGACCTCGAGGGCGAAGCGGCCGTGTACGCGTTGTTCGAGGACGAGCGCGGCAGCTTCGAGTTCGTGGTGGGCTTGCCCCCACCCCGTAGCAGCGTCGCCACGGCGACCGAGAACCTGGTCCTCGAAGCGTTGCGTCGCCTCGACGAGCAGCGCAAAGGGGTGCCCGCGCCCGACGCCGAGGTATCGCGCGAGGCCGTGCCGTACGTGCCGCGTGACGCGCTGCGCGAGCTGACCTTCGGTGACGACGAGCTCCGCGTGTTGGCTGCCGTCAACGGACAGCGCAGTGTCGCGCGCGTGGCCGACGTCGTGGGCCTCCCGCTCGAGCGAACGCAGCAGGTGGTGGGACGGCTCGTCAACGTCGGCTCGCTGCAGCTGCGCGCGCGTCGGCCGCGAACGGCACAGCTGGTGGTGCGCCTGGCGCGTTCGGGCATACCGAGCGGCGCGCTCGGCTTGGACGAGGGCATCGTCCACAACTGGTCGCGAGTGCTGGGCGAGGACGTGGCCGAGGTGGCGGTGCGGCGTCCCGACGGCAGCGCCTTCCTGGCGCCCGTCGCGACCGTGCCCGGCGGTGGTCCCTACCTGCTGGCGTTGCCCGACACCCTCGTGCGCGTCGACCTGGGCGTGGACGACACGGTCCTCGTGAAGCCCTCGAGCGGATGAGCGGCTCGGGCATCAGGCATGACCCGGCGTGCCGCCGTGGGCGCCGCCTCGGGCGCGCCGATGGCGACCCCGAGTTGGCGATCCCGGAAGCCGTCCCGCCCGAACCCGGCCGGGTGCTGCTGGTGTGGCGTCGCTGTCCGTTCCCGGTGGACTGGGAACGGGCCTTCGGGCGCATCGCGCCGCTGCATCTCGAGGTCGGCTTCGGTGACGGCCGCTTCACGACCCGGCGCGCGCGCGCGGAGCCCGAGCAGGACTTCGTAGGCTTGGAGGTGTCGACCGAGTCGGTCCAGCGGGCCGTGGCGCGGGTGCGGCGCGAGGGCGTCGGCAACGTCCGCGTGGCCAAGGCCGGCGCAGGCTACGCCGTGCGGCACCTGTTCGCGCCGCACAGCCTCGACAGCATCACCGTCAACTTCCCCGATCCCTGGCCCAAGGAGCGGCACGCGCGCCACCGGCTGCTGCGTCACGACTTCTTCGAGCTCGCCGCCTCGCGCCTGCGACTTGGAGGCGAGATCCGGCTGGCCACCGACCACCTCGACTACCTCGCCTTCGCCCGCGCCGAGGCCCGCCTCGGGGGCCGTTACGCGCTCGTCAGCGCAGCGCCGCCGGCCGCGGTGTTCGAGACGAAGTATGCCCTGAAGTGGCGCGAGCAGGGCAAGCCACTGCACTATCAGGTGTTCCGCCTCGACCGGCCCTCCCAGCTACACCCCGAACCCTTGGAGCGACCCCAGCGCATGCCCCACGCTTTCCTGTCCGGTGCCTTCCCGTCCGCCACCAGCCTCCCCGCCGACGCCAAGCGCGTCTACGCCTTCGGCGACGCGCACGTCATCGTGCACGAGGGCGCCCAGGCGTTCGGTCCGGGCGAACGCTGGCTCTTCCGCGTCACCGTCGACGAGCCCGAACTCACGCAGCAACTGTTGGTCGTGGCGCAGCGCCGCGTCGGGGGTGAAGTGATCGTACGGCTCGAGCGCTTCGGCGATCCGCTCGTCACCCCGGCCGTACGCGGCGCCGTGCACGGCGTCGTGCAGTGGTTGCACGAGCACGCCGGCTTCGAGCTCCTGGAGCGGAACTACTGACGGCCGTCCCGCCCTTCACGCCGCCACCGGGGGACCCGTCTTCGGGCGGTCCGTCGGGTGGCGACGGTCCAGCCGGCGCCGCTGCGGACGCGTTATCGCCTGCTGTCGTCCTACGCGGACCCCTGGTGGCGCCGCACGGCATGACGCTGCGCGCAGGCGGCGTGAGCCGCGGACCCTACGCCACGCTCAACCTGGGGCTCTCGGTTGGTGACGACCCGCAGGCCGTCGTGGTGAACCGCGCGCGCGTCGCGGCGAGCTTCGGCCTGCCGCTGGAGCGCGTGATGCGCCTCGACCAGGTGCACGGTGCCGTCGTGCGCGTCGTCGGCGACGACGCCGTCGGGGCCGAAGGCGACGCCATCATCAGCGACGACCCGGCGTGGTTGCTGGCGGTGAGCGCGGCCGATTGCCTGCCGGTGCTGCTGCACGACCCGCGCACGGGCGTCGTGGCTGCCGTGCACGCCGGCTGGCGCGGTGCCGTGGCCGGCGTGGTGCCGGCAACGGTGGCCGTCATGCGCGAGCGGTTCGGGGTTGCGCCGAGCGGGCTGCGCGCGTGGTTCGGTGCCGCCATCCGGGGGCCTCGCTACCAGGTGGGTCCCGACGTCGCAGCGGCCTTCCGGCGCGCCGAGTCTCCGCCCGAGGCGTTGCAGCCCGATCCCGAGCTGCCGGATCGCTACCGCGCTGACGTGCCCGCGCTGGTGCGGGTGCAGTTGCTGCGGCTGGGCGTCCCAAGCGCGCAGCTGAGCGACTCGCGCGTGTGCACGAGCGCCGATCGCCGCTGTTTCTCGCATCGGCGCGACGCGGGTCGCACCGGCCGGCACTGGGCCGTCATCCGCGCGACCAGCCCGGGCTGAGCCCGCGTCCGGTGGCGCGCTCGGGCGCGCTCGGGTGCACGCGTCGAGCCGTTGCCTAGTCCGAGCGTCCGCTGTCCAGGGGTACGTACGCGGATGGCCCGGGGGCTACGATAGGGGCCATGCGACGCCTGCTCGAGACGATGCGGCGCCTACGGGCCCCCGACGGTTGCCCCTGGGACCAGGAACAGACGCACGAGAGCCTCCGCCCCCACCTGCTGGAAGAGGCGGCTGAGGCTGTCGACGCCATCGCCAGCGGTGACCCGCGGCGGATGGCCGACGAGCTCGGTGACGTGCTGCTCCAGATCGCGTTCCACGCGGTGATCGCGCAGGAGGACGGTCGCTTCGGCTACGAGGACATCGAGTCCGCCATCGTCGAGAAGCTCGTTCGGCGGCATCCACACGTCTTCGGCGAGGTGCAGGTCGACGGTGTGGCTGGCGTGCTGCGCAACTGGGACGCCATAAAGGCGGCCGAGCACGAGGCCGCCGGCGCGCCCCGCAGCGCCGCCGACGCGGTGCCGCGCTCGTTGCCGGCGCTGCGACGCGCCGCCGAGCTCGACCGGGCCCTCGGCTGGGAACCCGACCAGGGGATCGCCGGGCAACCGCTCGAGCGTGCCGTGGCGGCAGGCGACGCGGCCGCGTTCGGGGAAGCGCTGCTGTGCCTGGCGCAGCTGGCGCGTCGCGCCGGCGTCGATCCCGAGCTGGCCTTGCGCGACACGCTCGAGCGCCGCTGCGAGGGCCTGACGTGAGCGCTGCCGGCACCCAGGCGTGGCTGCGTGCGGCCTTGGCGCGGCGTCCGGCTGCGCGGCTGGAGCTTGCCGGGCACGAGCGGGCAGCCATCTTGGTGCCACTCCTCGACGGCCCTGACGGTCCGTCGTTGCTGTTCACGGTGCGCTCACCGTACCTGACCCGCCATGCTGGCCAGGTGGCGTTCCCCGGCGGCCGGGTGGACGTCGGTGAGGACGACGTGGACGCCGCCTTGCGCGAGGCCCGTGAGGAGGTCGGACTGGAGGTGCCGCCGCAGGCGGTCTGCGGGCGCCTCGACGAGCACGCCTCGCCCTTCGGCCTGGTCGCTGCGCCGGTCGTGGCCTGCGTGCCGTGGCCAGCGCCGCTCCACTTGCAGGCGGGCGAGGTGAGCGAGGCCTTCGTGGTGCCGCTCGGCACGCTCCGCGCCGTGCGACCCAGCGTCGAGGTGCGGTACACGCCCTTCGGCCCCAGGCGGTTGTACGGGTACGACGTGGGGGGACGGCGCATCTGGGGTCTCACCGGGAACGTGGTGCGCGATCTGCTCTCGCGCTTGTCGGCAGCGGAGGCAGCGGCATGAGCAACAAGCGCCGCGACCTGCGCGTGCTCGTCGGGTCCACCAAGCGGCCGTTCGGCAGCGGCCTGCTGATCGAGTCGTTGCAGGCGGCCGGCGTTCCCACCGAGGTGGCCGTGCGTCTCGTGCGTGAGACCGAGAAGGACCTGCGTCAGCGCAACCAACGGGTGGTGCGCGTCGAGGACCTGATGGAGCGACTGGCGCGAGCCGTGGACGCACGCGTGGGCCAGGGCGCCGCGCAGGCGCTGCGCCGCCAGACCCCGCCGTTCGTTGCGCTGGAGGTCGAGCGCGACGGCAAGACGCAGCCCTTCGAGCGCGCCACGGTGGTGAAGGCGCTGGAGAAGGTCGGGCTCAGCTTCAAGTCCGCCAACCTGATGGCCGAGCACGTGGAGCAGTCGCTCCGCGGCGAGGGCGTTCAGCGTGTGAGCGAGCGCGAACTGGGTCGGCGGGTGGCGCTCCTGCTGGAAGCGCGCTATGGCCGCGAGCTGCGGTCGCGCTTCGAGGCCGACGTCATGCAGCCGCTCGAGATCATGATCGTCGACGACGAGGGCGCGAGCCGCGGGCTGCCGTTCTCGCGCGGCATCCTGACGCAATCGCTGATGGGTGTCGGGCTCGGGCCCGAGCGCTCGCACGCCTTCGCCCGTCGCATCGAAGATGTGCTCTGGCGACGCGGCGAGGTGCGCGTGCCTCGGGTGGTGGTGCGGCGCGAGGTGCGGCGCCTGCTCACCGACGAGGCTGGTAAGGCCTTCGCCGAGCGCTACGAGATGATGCGGCGCGTACGTTCGAGCGACCGGCCGATCGTGGTCGTGATCGGCGGCACCGCGGGGGTGGGCAAGTCGATCATCGCTGCCGAACTCGCCTACCGGCTTGGCATCGCGCGGGTGGTGTCGACCGACAGCGTGCGCCAGGCGCTGCGCTCACTGATCAGCGCCGAACTCTCGCCGGTGCTGCACGCCTCGAGCTACGCCGCATGGCGAGCGGACTTGCTGCCGTCGGAGCAGGTGAGCGTCAAACCCAAGCGCAAGCGCGTGTTGCGCGGTTTCCAGACGCAGGTCATGCAGTTGGCGACGGCCGTGGACGCGATCGTCGCGCGCCAGGTGACCGAGGCGACGTCGCTGGTGATGGAGGGCATCCACCTGGTGCCCGGCCTGTCGCCGCGCCTCCACGGCAGCCAGGACGCGCTCGTGGTCCAGCTGATGCTGAGCGTCTCGGACGAGGACGACCACCGCGAGAACTTCGGCCGGCGCGAGCAGATCACCATGGCTCGACGGCCGTCGGCGCGTTACCTCGAGCACTTCGCCGAGATCCGGATGCTGCAGGGCTTCGTGTTGCGTCAAGCGACGCGCGAGGGGGTCAGCGTGATCGAGACGAGCGATACCGACAAGTCCGTCGACCGCTGCGTGGAAGCGGTGCTGGACGCCGTCAAGGCGGAGCTCGAGGCCACGCTCGAGCTGACGCCGGCGCGTTCGTGAGGCACCGGAGCGGGGGCGTGGGACAGGCCATGCCCCTTTCACGCCCGTGGCGCGTAGACTCATGAGCGAGGTTTTGGATGCAGCCTGCCATCGAGACGCACACCCTCAACAAACGCTACGGTCAACGCACCATCGTCCATGACCTGACCTTCGCGGTGCACCCAGGTGAGGTGTATGCCTTGGTCGGACCGAACGGGGCGGGGAAGACCACGCTGATCCGGCTGGTGTCCGGGCTTGCGTTCCCCACCTCCGGCACCGTGCGGATGCTCGGCGAGAACCCGCACGAGACGCCCTCGGTGCGCCGTCGCTTAGGCGCGGTCGTGGAGGCGCCGGCGGCGTTCTACCCCTATCTGACGGGTCGTTCCAACCTGCTCCTGCACGCCCGCTTGGCCGGTGGGGTGGCGACCTCGCGGGTGCGCGAGGTGCTCGACCAGGTCGAGTTGGGGCACGCCGCCGACCGCAAGGTGGGCGTGTACAGCCTGGGCATGCGGCAACGGCTCGGCGTCGCGGCCGCGTTGCTCACGCGTCCCGGAGTGCTCATCCTGGACGAACCGGCCAGCGGGATGGATCCGCTCTCGCTGCACCTCGTGCACCGCGTGCTGCGTGACGCGGCCGCCTCGGGCACGGCGGTGCTCCTCTCGACCCACCACCTCGACGAGGTGGTGGCGTACTGCAGCCACGTCGGCATCATGGAGGACGGCGCGCTCATCGACGAGGTCGACCTGCGAGACCGCGGCGCCCGGGTGCGGGTCCGGGTGGACGACAGCGAGGCGGCGCGCGCGACCCTTGCGGCCCAGCCCTGGGTCCAGATCGCCTTCGTGCGCGGCCGCGACGTGGTCTTCGCGCTCGACGAGCCGCGCGCCGTGGCGCACGTGGCCGGCTGCTTGGCGGCAGCCGGTGTGGCGCTCCTTGAACTCGGCGACGACAGCTTCGACCTGCGGGCCTATTACCGGGAGCGGCTTCAGCAGCAGTGGGAGAAGCGCACCCTCGCCGACGAGCCCGTCTGGGGCCGCCCATGAGCGCGCTGCTGCGCATGGAGCTGGGCAAGTTGGGGCGCCTCGCCAGCGTCCGCTTCGGAGCGCTCGTGCTGGTGGTGTTCCCGGCGCTGTGGGCGTACGCGCCGGGCATCTTCGAAGCCTATGGCTTCTACCTGGTGTCAGGCTTCCAGGTGCCAGCGCTGGCGTTGCTCTCCTCGATGGAGTTCCTGCTGCCGCTGCTCATCGCTATCACCTGCGCCGAGTTGATCGGCATCGAGATCAACCACGGCACCCTGCAGACGGTGCTGCTGCGGCCCGTCACGCGGGCCCAGTGGCTGCTGGCGAAGCTGCTGGTGGCCTCGGCTTACCCGTTCCTGGCGCTGGCCTTCTTCTTGCTCACCTCCTTGGCGGTTGGTGCCTTCTACGGTTTCGGCCCCTTCGTTGGCGGCACCGGCCTGGGGCCCGCCGGGTTGCTCGGCGCCGGTCTGACGGCCCCGGGCCAAGCCTGGAGCGAGGTGCTCCAGGCCTACCTCATCGCCGCCTACAGCCTGGTTCCCATCGGTCTGCTGGCGGTGCTGTTCGCGGTGCTGCTGATGAACGCCGCCGGCGGGGCGCTGGCGACACTGGCGACCTTGATCGTGATGCAGCTGTTGGTGGTGTTCCCAGGCGTCACGCCCTACCTGCTCACCGCGCAGCTCAACGCCTACGTGGACCCGCCCGCCTCGCTCGGCTGGGTGGTGGCGCTGGTGGCCTTCTACTGCGCCGCGTTCGCCGCCGCAGCCGTCATCGTGTTCGAGCGCAAGGACTTCTGAGCCGTGATCCGCCGTCGGCCCCACCCCTGGCGCCACCCCT
>PXAU01000400.1 GCA_003567075.1 Trueperaceae bacterium | reverse complement strand
GGCACGACCGACCGTCAGCGCAACCCTCGGCACGACCGACCGTCAGCCCGACCCTCGGCACGACCGTCAGCATGGCCGCCACGACGCCTGCCCCTGGGCCAGGATGCATCTGCCGCCGCGATGCTCGCTTCGGCACGCGCGCTAGCGCAGCAGACGGCGCAGCCAACGCAAGGGTGGCGACCACCGCACGTCACCGAACGTGGCGGGCACGGCGGCCGGTAGGTGCAGCTCCGAGCGTCGCCTGGTGAAGGCCTCGAAGCCGGCGCGGCCGTGGTAGTCGCCCATGCCGCTCGTGCCCATCCCACCGAAGGGGAGGTTCGGGCTCACGATGTGCTGCACGGTGCCGTTGACCAAGAGGCCGCCGCTCGGCACGCCCCGGCGCACCCGATCCACCGTGCGGCGCTCGCGCGTGAAGAGGTATAGCGCGAGCGGCGTGCCGAGGTCGCGAAGCCGCTCCATCAGCGCATCCAGGTCGTCGTAGGGCAGCAGCGGCAGGAGCGGACCGAACACCTCGTCGCGCATGAGCGGCGCGTCCCAAGCAGGCGCGTCGACCAGCGTCGGCGCCACGTAGCGCGCCTCGGCGTCGATCGCGCCGCCGTGGAGCAGGCGCTGCCCCTCGAGCAGGCCCGCCAGGCGACGGACGTTGCGACGGTCGAGGATGCGGCCGTACTTCGGGCTCGAGCGCGGGTCGGCACCGTAGCGCTGACGCAGCTCGTGGATGAGCGCGCCGACGAGCGCCGGGTACTCGCTGCGGTGCACGGCCACGAAGTCCGGCGCCACGCACGTCTGGCCGGCGTTCAAGAACTTGCCCCAGACGATCCGGCGCGCCGCGATCGCCAGCGAGGCGCCCGCGTCGACGATCACGGGGTTCTTGCCGCCCAGCTCGAGCGTCACGGGCGTGAGGTGGCGAGCGGCGGCTGCCATCACCTCGCGGCCCACGCGCGTGCTGCCGGTGAAGAACACCTTGTCGACGGGCAGCTCGAGCAGCGCGCGGCCGACCTCGGTGCCACCGCGCACCACGGCGACGTGCGACGGGTCGAACGCCTGGGCGATGACCTTGGCGCTGAGCGCCTCGGTGGCCGGCGCCATCTCCGAGGGCTTGAGGATCGTGGTGTTGCCGCCCGCGAGCGCCCCCACCAACGGTGCCAGCAGCAGCTGGAAGGGGTAGTTCCAGGGCCCGACGACCAGGCTGACGCCGTACGGCTCGCGGTGGACACGGCCCCAGCCGGGGAACTGGGCGACGTCCCACGCGGCCAGACTGGGCCGCATCCAACGCCGCAGTCGCTTCAGGGCGTGATCGATCTCCGAGTAGAGGAAGGCGATCTCGGTGGTGTAGGCCTCGGCGCGCGGCTTGCCCAGGTCCTCGCGCAACGCCGCCAGGATCTGGTCCTCATGCTCGACGATGGTGCGCCGCAGCGCACGCAGCGCGCTCAGACGCGCCTCGGCTGGCAGCGTGGCGCCCGTTCGGAAGTGACGCCGCTGCAGTTCGAGGAGGTCGCTCAGGCGCTGCTCCACGACTCACGCCACCCCGAGCGCCGGTGCGACACGCTCATGTACCCACGCGAGGCTTGCGATACGACGCCAGGACGAACGTGCACGGTTTCCGCGTCTGCAACGCGCCATGGTTTCAGGATGACACGGGTCGTGTGGCGGTGCAGTGCACGGCCCTGCGGTCGAGAGAGGTCCAGGCTGATGCAGGATCTCCGGTGCCACCGGAAGCACATCGTTGTCAGGCCTACGCCCGCTACGCTGAGGGTCATGGGCGTTGCTCTTCCGCTGCTCCGCGACCACGTGGCGCACCACCTGACCCTGCCGACAAGCGAGCGGCACAGGTATGGCTGGTACGTCGAGCAGGTGGTCAACGCGTACGAGGACATCGTGGCCTTCGCGACCGCGCACGGTTGGGCAGACCTCGTCGATCGCTGGTTCGACCGGGTCGAGGTGTTCGACGATCAGCTCGCGCTCTGGTCGCGCCTACGTATCGAGGCCGGTCTGCCTGACGACGCCCCGTTACCGACACCGGCGCTCGCCGGCGCGTTGGAGGGAAGGGTGCTACGGGTCGTCACGCCAGAGCTGTACGCACGCGTGCAGCCGCGGTACGGCGCCGCGCCAGACGCGTTTCGGCGCTTGCTTGGGCACGAGCTTGCCCATCGTCTCCACATCGCCGTGCTGGACGGTGACGAGGCGGCCATGGGCCCGCGTTGGTTCTTCGAGGGGTTCGCAATCGTGGCGTCGGGGGACCTGGCCGACCTCGCAACCGCCGATGCGCACGACGTGACCGAGCACATGCGCGCCGCCGGCGACGGAGCCTACGCTCGCTACGTCGCGGCCCTGCGCTTCTGGTTGACGCACCTCCCCCTGCGTGACCTCGTGGCACGTGCAGGCGAGCCCGAGTTCGAGCGCTGGTTGGCCGAGCGTCTCGAGCCTCCTCAGCCCCCGAGATGATCGGAGCCGAGGCATGAGCCGCGCTTTTCTCAAGGACGACATCCAGGCCGCTGCCGAGTTCGTACCGCCACGGCCAGCGCTACCCTCCGACGCGCCCAACCTGGTGACGCCGCGCGGCCTGCGCCTGCTGGAGGCGGAGCGCGCCGCGCTCGAGGCCGAGCGCGACCGTCGGGTGGCGGCCGGCGACCCGAGCGAGGCGCTCGAGCAGCGCCTGGCCGACCTCCAGCATCGGCTCGCCACGGCGCAGCCCGTCCAGTTCGATCCGGCGGCGGGCCAGGTGACGTTCGGCGCGCTGGTCGAGGTCGAGCGCTTGGGCGCCGGGGAAGGCGTCCGCGCCACGACGCAACGCATCACCATCGTCGGCGTCGACGAGGCCGATCCCGCCCACGGCCGGGTGGCCTTCGTCTCGCCGCTCGCTCGCGCCCTGATGGGCGCTCGGGTGGGCGACGAGGTGACGCTGGGCGAGCGCGGCACCCGCCTGCGGGTGCAGGCGATCAGCGCGCCCGTGGAGGCGGAGGATGCGGACGACGAGCGCGCACCCGCGCTCTAGGCGCGTCGGCTCGCTGACGGCGTCAGTTCGCAGCCTCCGACTCGTCCACAGCGCCCGCCAACACCTCGGCCCGTCGCAGCAGCCGGAGCACCAGCCCGCTCTCGAGGGCGCCCGCCAGGGCACCCTCGGCGTAGCGTTCGGCGCGCACCAGCACGGTCAGCACCCGCGCCAACTGCAAGGGCGTCGCGCGCGCCATCGCCTCCGGGTCCTCGAACAGCGCGACGTCCTCGGTCGGCCGCATCATGCCCCAACGGTACGCGTTCGCGACAGCAGCATCGTCACTCGCTGCCCCGCGCCCTACGTCAGCGCACGGTGATCGGCACGCTGACCAACATGCGGCGGCTACCCCCCCGCACGTAACGGATCTCGTCCTCGCCCGGCGTACCCGGGGCCGTCATCGTGATGGGGCTACCGTGCCGAGTGTCCGCCGTCCGCGCCATGTGGAAGACGCCGTCGCGGGCCGTCGGCGGCACGATCAGCAGGTAGTCGTCCTCGTTGTCGGGCCCGCTCCACTCGACCTCGAACGTAGCGCCTGCCTCGACCTCTGCCGGTGCGGCTATCGTCGCGGTGGAGGGAACAACGACGATAGGCGAACTCACCAGGCTGCGGCGCCCCGCCCCCAGCACGTAACGGACCTCGTACTCACCGGGCGTCGAAGGCGCCGACAACGAGACCGGACTCCCATCCCCCGTCGACCTAAGCGACCAGGCAATGTTGTACGCACCATCGCGCCGCGTCCCCGCCGGCACGATCGTCAGGTAATC
>PXAU01000031.1 GCA_003567075.1 Trueperaceae bacterium | reverse complement strand
GGGCTGGTGCTCGCCAGCATCGGCAGGTTGAGCGCGGCGAAGACGCTGCGGTAGAGCCCAGGCAGCGTCTCGATCAGCGGCCAGCGCTCGCCGAAGGGGACGAGCACGTGCTTGTCGTAGCGCGCCAGGATCCGGCCCTGCTCGATCAGGTAGGCGCTGTTGAAGCTGCGCCAGCCGGCGTCCGCTCGCGCGTCGAGGCCGCGGCCGCCGACCACGAAGGTCGAGCCCGGCGAACTCGCTTGGATGCGCTCCACGAGCGCCGCCCCGCCAGCGCCGTCGAGATCGAAGCCCGTCACGGCGCCCTCGGGCCACACCACCAGGTCCGGCGGCGAAGCCATCCCCGCCACGCCCAGCTCGGTGATGGCCAGATGCACGTCGAGCTCTTGCGAGGCGCTCACCGCGCGGCCGAAGGGATCGACGTTGCCCTGCACCAGCAGCGCCCTCGCCCCCCGCGGCCCGATGTCGTCCGGAACGATCCGCGCGCCCCACCACCAGGCGACCAGCAGCATCCCACCGAGCAAGGCCAGCGGGGCGACGAACGCCGGTAGGCGCCGCCCGCCTCGGCCGCTGCGCCTGGCCTCGACCACGAACGGCGCCGCCAGCGCCGCGGCCAACGCCGCTGTGAGCAACGACAGCCCCGTCACGCCCACCAGCGACGCGGCCTGCGCCACGGGCGTGTCGAGCCAGACGTACCCGAGCGTGCCCCAGGGGAACGCGAAGTAGCCCTGGCTCCGTAGCCACTCGACCAGTACCCAGGTCGGCGGCAGCAACCACAACGCCGCCGGCCCGCGGCCCGCCAGCAGCCGCGCCAACCACCCCACCACACCCCAGAACAGCGCCAGCACCAAGAGCAACAGCGGGTGCAGCAGCCAGAAGAACGGTCCGAGCAGGTTCGGGTCGCTGAACGACAACGGCAGCCACACCACGTAGAGCGCGAAGAAGCCGAGCGCGAAGGCGGCGGCTGCGAAGAAGGCCTGGCGTGGCTCGTCCGCGCGCGCGACGAGCGCGAAGGGCACCGCCAACACCGCCACTAGCGGCCACAAGCCGGTCGGCGGCAGCGCCGCCGCCAGCACCACACCCGACGCCAAGGCCAGCAGCACGGCGATCATGCCGTCACGCTAGCACGCGTCCCTCACGCCTCCGTGAGCAGTGACGCCAGCAGCCCGAGGCGGTCGAGAGTCGCGCCCACACGCACGTGCTCCTCCCGTGTGTGCGCGCCGCCGCCCACCGAGCCGAGCCCGTCGAGGGTGGGCACGCCCAGGGCCGAGGTGAAGTTGCCGTCCGAGCCACCGCCGACCACCGCGCCCCCCACCTGCCAACCGGCGGCGACGGCCAACGCCTGGGCGCGCCTGAGCAGGGCCTGGTTGGCCTCGTTCGGCTCCATCGGCGGTCGGTTGAGGCCGCCGCTGACGCTGAGGCGGACGCGCGGGTCGCGCGGGACGTAGGCCCGCACGGCGGCGTCGACCCGTTCGGCTTCGGTCAGCGACGGGACGCGCACGTCGAGGCGCAGGTCGGCCTCCTCGGCGACGACGTTGGTGGCCGTGCCGGCGCTGGCGACGGTGGGCGTGACGGTAGTCCCGAGGGCGTCGTCGCCCAACGCCGTGAGCGCCAGCACCAGATGGGCGAGCTCGACCAGCGCGCTGGCACCGTCGTGCGGCGCCAGACCGGCGTGCGAGGCGCGGCCGCGCAGCTCGAGCCGGTACCCGGCCACGCCCTTGCGGCCGGCCTTGAGGGCGCCGTCGTCGCGGCTGGGTTCCAGCACGAGCACGCGCGCGTGGCGCTGGGCTTCGGCCTCGATCAGCGCCCGGCTGGCGGCCGAGCCGATCTCCTCGTCGGACGTCACGAGCAGTGTCAGCGGGCCCGCCGGGCCGCTCCCGGCGTGCCGCAGCAGGCGTGGCGCCAGCACGCCGGTGACGATCCCGGCCTTCATGTCGACACTGCCAGGTCCCGCGGCGACATCGTCCTGCAGGCGCCACGGCTGGCTGCCGAAGCTGCCGCGCGGGTGGACGGTGTCGTAGTGGCACAGGAGCAGCGTGGCGGGCCCTTCGGCGTCCTCGGCCAGCCGTGCCAGCAGCACGTCGCCGACCTCGTCGCGCGCTTCGCGCGTCACCCGCCAGCCATCGGCCGTCAAGACCGAGGCGAGGTGCTGCACGAAGACGGCGGCGCCGTCGCGGTCGCGCGAGGGTGTCTCGATGCGCACCAACTGCTCGAGCAGCTCGAGGTAGGCGTCGCGCTGGGCGTGGGCCTGGAGGCGAAGCTGAGCGGGGTCCATGCCCCCGAGTCTAGGACGAGCGCCCGCCGCGCCCGCCGCGTCCGCTACGTCCGCCGGTCTTCGTGTCGGGGAGCGGCCGCGCGCGCTCGGCGCGCCACAGCGTCTCGGCCAACTGCCGCACGCTGGGTTCGCGGGTGGTGCGCGCGTAGGAGTAGCCCAACTGCAGGTCGGCCCGGGCGCCGCGCACGTCCACCTCGCTGGCGGCCTGGTAGCGCGACAGGTACACCTGGGCCAGTAGCACGTCGCGCATCCGCTGCGGCTTCACCGCGTGCAGGTCACGCAGCGCCTCCTCGAAGGACGCCAGCGCCGCGCGCACGTCACCGCGTTCCAACAGGCCACGGCCGCGCTTGTAGTGACGAGCGGCGTTGTAGAGCAGCTCCCGCATGGCCGCGAGTCTACCGCGGCGGCGGCTCCACCACGGGCGCGCCGGCGGCCTGCAAGGCCTCGCGAGCGCTCAGCTCGGCGCGCGCCCGGGCGTGGCTGGCGCGCGTGATGGGTGAGGTCCACACCACCAGCGCTGCCAGCACGAACACACCCGCGGCGACCGGGCCCAGCACCGTCTGCAGACCACGCACGGTGCTCTCGGCCTGCAGCGCGGTGCCCGGCACGTAGCCGAGCAACGCCGTCGCGAGCGCGTTGGCGAAGACCCCGACCGAACCGGCCAGTTTCTGGCCGAAGGTGAAGAGCGCGTAGAGCAGGCCCTCGCGGTGCTCGCCCGAGAGGAGCGCGTCGAACTCGACCACGTCCGGCAGCATCGCCCAGGGGAGCGCCATCACGGCGGCCAGACCGAGCCCCGCCAGGGCCGTCCATGCCAGCGTTCCGGCGCTCGCCCCCGCACCGACGCCGCCTTGCATCAGACCCAGCAGGGCGCCGCCGAGCACGAGCGCGCCGAGCGTGAGGGCGCCGCGCTTGCCGAGCCGGCCCGTGACCCAGGCCCAGGCCGGGAAGCTGAGCACCGCGGTGCCGAACAGCAGCGCCAGCAGCGGCGTCTGCTGCGCCGCCGGCACCAGCAGCACCGACTCGAGCGCGAACGGCAAGAGCGAGTTGACCAGCATGATCCCGATCGTGACCACCAGGAACGTCATCAGCACCGGCACGAAGCCGGGCGCCCGGAAGACCGTCCACCAGCGCGCCTCGCCGCCACCGCGGGCCTCCTGCGCCGCCGGCACCGTTCGGATCAACCGCGGCAGCAGCAGGTAGCCCGCCGCGATCAACGCGCCGAAGGCCACCCCCACCCAGGCCCAGCCGTGGGGTGCGCTCGCCGCCAGCTCGTCACCACCGCCGATGGCCAGCACGATGCTCGGTGGCAAGGCCACAGCCAGCATCGAGGCCAGCACCGCGAAGGCGGTGCGCACGGCGGTCAGGCTGGTGCGGTCGTCGTAGTCCGGCACCAGGTCGGGCGTGAGCGACAGGACCGGCACCTGCACCACCGTGTAGAGCAGCGAGGTGAGCAGCATGGCCGCCAGCGCCACCCAGGTGGCGGCCTGGGC
>PXAU01000304.1 GCA_003567075.1 Trueperaceae bacterium | reverse complement strand
TGCACATCACCATCCCGATGCTCTCGTCGACCACCTTCTTCGTGCTGGTGATCAGCATCATCAACTCGTTCCAGGTCTTCGACCAGGCCTTCATCATGACCGAGGGCGGTCCCGCCAACGCTACCAACACGCTGGTCTTCAACATCTACCGCTACGCCTTCCAGTTCTTCCAGATGGGCTACGCCGCGGCGATGGCCTGGGTGCTGTTCGCCATCATCTTCGTGGTCACCGTGGTCCAGTTCCGCTACCAGCGCCAGTGGGTGCACTATGACTGAGCCTCGCCTCGCCCCTCGCCCGCGCCGCCGTGGCCGCCGTCAGCTGCTCGGCTACACGATCGGCAACTGGTTGCTGGCGCTCTTCCTGGTGCCGACCGCCATCTTGATGCTGATGCCGTTCGTGTGGATGCTCTCGACCTCGCTCAAGAGCGCCGGGGCGGTGTTCGAGTACCCGCCGACCTTCATCCCCAACCCCGTGCGCTGGGACAACTACCTCCGCCTGTTCGAGGTGCTGCCCTTCGCGCGCTTCTTCCTCAACAGCGTGATCGTCGCGAGCTCGGTGACGCTGCTCGGTGTCGGTACCAGCGCCATGGCCGCCTACGCCTTCGCGCGCCTGCGCTTCCCCGGTCGCGACGCGCTCTTCCTGGGGTACCTGGGCACGCTCATGATCCCGGCGCAAGTCGTGATCATCCCCAACTTCATCCTGCTGCGCACGCTCGGGTGGATCGACACCTACCAAGCGCTCATCCTCCCGGCGGCCTTCAGCGCCTTCGGCACCTTCTTGCTGCGGCAGTACTTCCTCACCATCCCGAGCGAGCTCGAGGACGCCGCTGTCGTGGATGGCGCCAACCATTGGCAGATCTTCACCCGCGTGATCCTGCCGCTGTCGGGCCCGGCGCTCTCCGCCCTGGGGATCTTCACGTTCCTGTTCAACTGGAACTCGTTCCTCTACCCACTCGTGGTGACGAACTCGGTCAGCATGAGCACCCTCACCGTCGGCCTCAACACCCTCCAGGGCCAGTACAACACCGCCTGGACGCTGCTGATGGCGGGCAGCGTGATCGCCCTGGTGCCGGTGCTCACCGTCTTCCTGTTCGCCCAGCGCTACTTCATCAAGGGCATCACCCTCACCGGCATCGGAGGTCGCTGATGGCGCTCGTGTCCGAAGCGAAGGAGCGGGCGCTGGAGGTGCTCCGGCGCTGCGTGGCGCCGCTCGGTTTCAAGGGCAGCGCCTTCGCCGGCGGCTACCCCCAGGTGTGGGCTCGCGACGCCGGCATCAGCGCGCTGGGCGCGCTCGTCACCGGTGAGCGCGAGCTGGTCGAGTGCACCCGCGCCTCGCTCGAGACGCTGGGGGCGCACCAGACCGAGCTGGGCATGATCCACCTCAACGTCGACACCCGAAGCGGCGAGGTCACCACCGAGAACGCCGGCGCCGTCGACGCCAACCTGTGGTTCATCCTGGCGCACGATGCCTACCGCCAGGCGACCGGCGACCTGGCGTTCACCCGCGCCCAGTGGCGGCGGCTGGAGCTGGCCGCGCTCTGGCTGCGCTACCAGGACATGAACGCCTGCGGCCTGCTCGAGGTGCCCGAAGCGGGCGACTGGGCCGACCTCTTCAGCGTCCGCTACAACGTCCTGTACGACAACGTGCTCTACGTGCTGGCGCTGCGGGCGATGGCTGCGAGCGCCACGGCGCTGGGCTTGGACGGCAGCGAGCACGCCGCGCGGGCCGAGGACGTGGCCACCAAGATCGACCTGCTCATGTGGCTCGACCGGCCCTGGGACGGCCGCGCGTTCGGGGAGCAGCTCGAGCGGCTCAAGGCACTGCGGCTCGAGTGGTTCTTGCTCTACCAGCAGACCGCGACCCTCACCGAGAAGCCGTTCTACCTGCCGTGGACGGGTTTTCGCGAGTTCGGTGACACCTTCGACGCCTTCGGCAACACACTCGCGATCCTGGCAGGCATCGCCGACGAGCCCAAGCGTGCGCGCATCCTCGACCACGCCCACGGCGTGGGTGCGGACGACCCGTTCCCCATCAAGGCCTTCTATCCGCCCGTCTTCCCGGGCGATCGCGACTGGCGCGAGTACTACCGCAGCCGCAACCTCAACCTGCCGTTCCAGTACCATAACGGCGGCATCTGGCCGTTCCTCGGTGGCTTCTACGTGGCCGCCTTGGTGCATGCCGGCCGCACGGCCGAGGCTGAGCGGCAGCTGGCGCTGCTGGCGGCGGCGAACCGCGCCGGCAAGCACGGCCCGTGGGAGTTCAACGAGTGGTTGCACGGCCTCTCGGGCCGGCCCATGGGCCATCCCGAGCAAGCCTGGTCGGCAGCGATGTATCTCTACGCGCTGCACGCCCTCGAAACCGGCGAACCGGCCTTCTTCGGCGGCTGGCGCAGCTGAGTCGCCGGGGACGGGCGCGGCTGCGTTGCTCAGGACGGGCGCGGCTGCGTCGCCGGGGGCGCACGCAACGGCGCGTCGCGCCCTATCATGGGCCGCATGACGCTGCCGGAGGCGCCCAACAGCAACTGTGGTGATCGTCGCGCTCGCGCGGGAGACGGCGCGTGACCCACCTGCGGCTCGAGCGCTGCCGCGAGGTCGAGGTGCCGGGCTGGCTGGAGTTGCGCAAGGCCTTGTGGCCCGAGACGGCGCGCGAGCGCCACAGGTTCGCGATGCAGGCGCAGGTCGACGATCCCGAGCGCCACGTGGCCTTCGTCGCCTACGCCGCCGACGGCGCGGCGTTGGGCTTCGCCGAGGCGTCGCTCCGCTTCGACCACGTCAACGGCACCACCAGCTCGCCGGTCGCCTTCCTCGAGGGCATCTTCGTGCGCGACCCGGATCGCCGCCGTGGCGTGGCGCGCGAGCTGCTCGACGCCGTGCTGGCGTGGGCGGCGCGGCGCGGCTGCCGCGAGCTGGCCTCCGACGTCGAACTCGCCAACACCGTGGGCCAGCGCGTCCACCGGGCGCTCGGCTTCGAGGAGACCGAGCGGGTGGTGTACTTCAAGCGCAGGGTGCCGCGGCTCGAGCAGCCGTGAACGTCGGCGTGCGCTGCCTCAGCCCTTGGCCTCCGCGTCCTTCGCCGCGCTGAACGCGTCGCGGACCTGCGCCCGCACCTGTCCGTCACTGAAGAGCTCGGCCGCCACCGCGGCCAGCACGCTGGCGCCGTCGACCACGGTGGCGTCGCCGCGCGCCGAGCGCGCGGCCGTGGCGAACGCCGCGGTGTGCGGCAGGGCCGCGTCGTCGATGGCGAGCATGCCGTGCAGGCCCGGCAGCGCCTGCGACACGTTGCCCATGTCGGTCGAGCCGGTGCCGGCGGCAGGGTCGAACGGCGTCACCTCGCGCCCGCGTCGCCGGGCGTGGCGCTCGAAGGCGCTCTCGAGCGGCGGGTTGCGCAGGATCTCGTCGTAGGGGTGCGAGGCGTCCTGGACCTCGTGCGTGGTGCCGGTCATCAGGGCCGCCCCCTCGAACACGCCCAGCAGCCGCGGCAGCAGCGCCTCGTGGAGGTGCCGCGCGTCGGCCGCTCGAGCCACGCAGGTCATGCTGGCGCGCTCGGGGATGATGTTGGCGGCGGCGCCGCCGTCGCTGACGATGGCGTGGATGCGGACGTCGTCGCGGACCTGCTGGCGCATCGCGTCGATGCCGGCGAAGGCGAGCCGCACCGCGTCGAGGGCGTTGCGACCCAGGTGCGGCGCCATCGCCGCGTGCGCCGGCACGCCGTGGTACACGACCTCCTTCTTCACGCTCGCGAGCGTCGCCATGCCGGCCTGGTTCTGGTGGTAGGGGTGGATCATCAGGGCCGCGTCGACGCCGTCGAAGACGCCCTCTTCGAGCATCATGATCTTGCCGCCGCCGCCCTCCTCGGCCGGCGTACCGATCACCAGCAGCGTGCCGGTCAGGTCGGGCATGAGCGGTGCCAAGGCGAAGCCGGCGCCGGCACCCATGGTGGCGATGAGGTTGTGCCCACAGGCGTGCCCCAACCCCGGCAGGGCGTCGTACTCGCACAGGACGGCCACCGTCGGGCCAGCCGGCTGCCCCTCCAGGCGCGCGCGGAAGGCCGTCGGCAGGCCGGCGACGCCGCGCTCCAGCGTGAAGCCGCGCGCCTCCAGCGCGTCGGCCAGCCACGCACTGGCCTGCACCTCCTCGAAGCGGATCTCGGGGTGCGCATGGATGCGGTGGCTGAGCTCGAGCAGCGCCTCGCGCTCGCGGTCCAGGGTGGCGTCGATGCGGTCGATGAGGGTCGGGACGTCGGGCATGCGGGGCTCCTTCGGTCGGTGCTCAGGCGTTCGCCCAGGGGGCGAGCCGTGCTCCACCCGTTGTACCGCGCCGGCTCGCCGCAGCGCCCGCTCGCCGCAGCGCCCGCTCGCCGCAGCGCCCCTCAGCGCGCTCGTGACACCGCCCAGAGCCGCTCCGAACGCAGCCGGTGGCGTCGGTCGAACAACCGCACGAACGCCAGCATCACCACGCCGAACGCACCCAGCGCGGTGGCGGCCGCGATCATGAACATGATCACGACCTGGTAGCGGACCGCGTCGCCCGGGCTGGCGCCGGCCAGGATCTGACCGGTCATCATGCCCGGCAAGCTCACGATGCCCATCACCATCATCGCGTTGATGGTGGGGATCATGCCCACCCGCAGAGCGTCGCTGACGATCGCGTGGGCCGCTTCCCAGCGGCTGGCGCCGAGCCCGAGCAGCAGTTCGACCTCGGCGCGGCGCTGCGCGACGCCCTCGGTGAAGCGGTCGAGCGCCAACGATATGCCGTTGAGGACGTTGCCCAGCACCATGCCCAAGAGCGGGATGAGGTACTGCGCCTCGTACCAGGGCCGTACCCGCACGACGCCGACGAGCGCGAAGCCGGTGACCAGGAAGGCCGCGGCCAGCACCGATACCAGGCTGTCCCAGTACACGCCCGCGAAGCGCCGCTTGGTGCGCTGCACGGCGGAGATACCCGCCAGAGCGCTCATCAGCAGCGCGATGGCCAGGATGGGCAAGGGGCGCTCGAGTGCGAACACCCACTCCAGCACCAGCCCGATCAGAAGAAGCTGCACGGTCATGCGGACGCTGGCTACGAGCAGCGAGCGCTCCATTCCCAGCCGCAGGCCCAACGACAGCGCGACGTTCACGACGATCAGGAGCGCAGCCAGCGCAAGTTGCCACGGCCCGATGGGGAGGTAGGCGAGGTCGTTCACGCGTCCGCGCTCGCTGCCTCGGGCGGCGCCGTCAGCGCGACCTCGCGTTCGGTGACGCGCGCCAACTGCGATCGGCGGTGGCTGGTCCACACCACGGCCCGGTCGGGTTGCTCGCTGAGCCAATCGTCGACGAGCGCCTCGAGCGCGGCGGTCGCCGCGTCGTCGAGCGAGGCGCTCGGCTCGTCGAGCAGGAGCAGCCGCGGCTCGATCAGCAGCACCCGCAGCAGCGCCACGAGCTGGGCTTCGCCGCCCGAGAGCTCGGTCGCGCTCTGGTCGAGGAACCCGTCGTCGCGTCCCAACCGCTCCAGCGCAGCATGGGCGCGCTCGCTCGGGAACGCGCGTCCGCGGTGAAGCCGCAGCTCGAAGGGACGGCGCAGGTTGGCCTCCACGCTGCCCTCGACCATGGCGGGGCGCTGGGGGAGGTAGGCGACCTGGGCGCGGTACTGCGGCATCGACCAGGCGCCCTGCGGCGTGCCGTCGAGCTGGACCTCGCCCTCGTCGGGGCGGTCGAGGCCCGCCAGGACGCGTAGCAGGAGCGTCTTGCCCGAGCCTGAGGGACCCGTCACCGCCAGGCGCTCACCGGCTGCCACATCGATGTCGACGCCGCGCCACAACCAGCGTCCCTCGACCGCGCGCCCGAGGCCGCTGGCGCCGAGGAGCGGCTCGCGCCTCATCGGTCGGTGCGCGTTGCCGTGCCCGTGCCCAGGTGCTGCTCGAACCAGCGCCCTGCCAGTTCGGCCACCGCCTCGAGCGCGCCGGGCTCCTCGAACAGGTGGCTGGCGCCCGCGACCAACGTCATTTCCTTCGGGCCGGCCAGGGCGCGCAGCGCCACCTGGTTGAGGTCGATCACCGGCGTGTCGTGCTCGCCGACGATCAAGAGCGTCGGGGAGCGCACCTGCGTCAGGTGATCGCCCGCCAGGTCGGGCCGGCCGCCGCGTGAGACGACCGCGCCGACGGCCTTCGGGTGCTTCGCGGCGGCGACCAGTGCCGCGGCCGCGCCGGTCGAGGCGCCGAACAGGCCCACCCGCAGGGCGGCTGCCTCGGGATCGTGCTCGAGCGCCGCGACCGCAGCCAGGAGCCGCTCGGCCAGCAGGTCGACGTCGAAGCGCAGGCCGCGGGTGCGTCGATCGACGGCCTCCTCGTCCTCCGACAGCAGGTCGAGCAGGAGCGTCGCCAAGCCGCGCCGTTGCAGGCACGCAGCGACGTACTGGTTGCGGGGACTGAAGCGCCCGCTGCCGCTGCCGTGGGCGAACGCGACGACGGCGGTTGCGGCTGGTGGGAGTGCGAGGGTCGCTTCGAGCGAAACGGTGCCGGCGGGAATGCCGAGCGTGCGTTGCCTCACCGCGCCATCGGGCTTCGGGATGTTGGGCATGGAATCCCCTCCTGAGCGCACGGCCTGTGGTTTCCATCGTACGGTACGGAGGGGACGTCCCCGAGACGCGCGGCCGGCGACGCCGCGAACCGGGGGCGGACGTTTGGTCCTAGTGCGCCGACGCATGCGCTTGGTGGAATGGTCGCTGGCCCGCGTTGGACGAAGCAACGCGGGCGGGCGGTCGGGCGAGCGGCGCCCTGTCCTGACACTTACGAGGTGAGACACGATGGCATCGACAGCTGACACCACGAACTTCCAGGCCCTGATCGATCGCCTGCAACGCGAGGCCGTCGAGGAAGGCGAGCGCCGTGCGCAAGCCATCGTCGAGGAGGCGGAGCAGCGGGCCACGTCCCTGGTGCGCGACGCCGAAGCGCAGGCTACGGCGCTGCGCGAGCAGGCCGAGCGCGACGCCGAAGCGATGCTGCAGCGCGGCGTTCGCGCCCTCGAGCAAGCGGCGCGCGACCTGTTGATCGCCCTTCGGCAGGCCATCGACGAGGTGTTCGACGGCCTGATCCGTGAGTCACTGGACGACGCGCTCACGTCCGACGTCATCGCCGACATGCTGGTGCGGATGTCGGAGGCTTACGCTGCCCGCGGCGGACGCGAGCGCCGCATGTCGGTCCTGCTCTCCGAAGACGATCTCGAGGTCTTGGCTCGCCTCTACACCAAGCGCCTGCACGACCGCTTGCCGCAAGGCATCGAACTGCACCTGGACAGCGACCTGCGCAAGGGCTTCCGCGTGGCGCTCACCGATGAGGGCGTGGAGCACGACCTCAGTCTCGAATCGATCGCCGAGGCACTCGGTGAGCACCTGCGTCCGCAGTTGGCCGAGCTCCTGCCGCGCGCCGCGGCCCTGAGCCTGGGCCACCGATCGCTCGACGAGCAGGACCAGCCCGGATGATCGGGTACCTGCTCGCGAGCACGCCGAGCCCGCGGCTCGGCGTGCGCCCCGACATCACGCCCGAGGCCTTCCTCGAGCGTTGCGAGGGGTTCCTGAGCGAGGACCAGTATCACGACCTGCGCGCCTCGATGGCGTTCGCGTCGCCCGCGGGCGACAGCGTGCCGTGGCCGCGCGGCGCCTCGGCCCAGGGCTGGGCCGAGGACGCGCGGCAGCTCGACCTGGCGGTCGCCCGTGAGCGCGCCGCGCGTGCCAAGCGTGCCTCACCGGACGCTGCGGAGCTGCGCGGTCCGGTCCGAGGCGACATCCGCCAGGCCGTCGCGCAGGCGTATGGCGCGCCCCATCCCGGGGCCCGCGAGCGCGGGCTGGACGCTTTGCGGTGGCGCTTCGTGGAGGAAGTCGGGCGCTCCGACCCTGACGGGTTCGGCGCCCTCGTCGCTCGCGGCGTGCAACTCCAGCTGGCCGCGCGCGAGATGACGTGGGACCTGGACGACGGCTGGGCCGCGCTGGAGGCGGCGCTCCGGCAGATCGAGGAGGACCGTGGCTAACGTCGGCCGTATCGTATCGATCAGCGGCTCGCTGATCACCGCCGCCTTCGAACAACCCGTGGTGCAGAACGAGGTCGCGTACGCGCGCCTGCATGACTTGCGGCTCAAGTCCGAACTCATCCGCGTGCGCGGTCGCTACGCCGACCTGCAAGTGTTCGAGGACACCGCCGGCCTCTACGTGGGCGCTCGGGTGGAGTTCACGGGCGAACTCCTCTCCGTCGAACTCGGCCCCGGGCTCTTGGGCCAGGTGGTCGATGGGTTGCAGAACCCGCTCCCGGCGCTGGCCGAAGCCAGCGGCTACTTCCTGCCGCGCGGCAAGTACCTCGAGCCCTTGGACCGCGAGCAGCGCTGGAGCTTCACGCCCGGCGTGCGCGAGGGCGACACCGTCTTCGCCGGCGACGCGCTCGGCACCGTGCCCGAGAGCGAGTTCGAGCACCGGATCATGGTGCCGTTCGGGCTCGCGGGTGCCTGGACCGTGCGCTCGGTCGTGGCGGCCGGGTCGTACACCGTCGAGGAGGTCGTCGCGACCCTCGAGGGTGCGAAGGGCCAGAGCGTCGAGGTGTCGATGCTGCAGCGCTGGCCCGTCAAGGTGCCGATCCGCGCGTATCGCGAGCGCCTCCGCCCCAGCGAACCGCTCGTCACCAAGGTGCGCATCGTCGATACCCTGTGCCCGGTCGCACGCGGTGGTGGGGCTTGCATCCCCGGTCCCTTCGGCGCCGGCAAGACCGTCTTGCAGCAGCTCATGAGCCGGCACGCCGAGGTGGACGTGGTGATCGTGGCCGCCTGCGGTGAACGGGCCGGCGAGGTGGTCGAGACGCTGCGCGAGTTCCCCGAGCTCACCGACCCGCGCACCGGCCGCAGTCTGATGGAGCGCACCGTGATCGTGTGCAACACCAGCTCGATGCCGGTCGCGGCGCGCGAGGCTAGCGTGTACACGGCGGTGACGCTGGCGGAGTACTACCGCCAGATGGGCCTTCAGGTCCTGCTGCTGGCCGATTCCACCAGCCGCTGGGCCCAAGCGTTGCGCGAGGTGTCGGGCCGTCTCGAGGAGATCCCCGGCGAGGAGGCGTTCCCGGCGTACCTCGAGTCGGTGGTGGCGGCCTTCTACGAGCGCGGCGGTACCGTGCGGCTGCGCGACGGTTCCGAGGGCTCCGTCACCGTCATCGGCACCGTCAGCCCTGCTGGCGGGAACCTCGAGGAACCGGTCACCCAAGCCACCCTGAAGGTGGTCGGCGCCTTCCTGGGCCTGTCGCGTGAGCGCTCGGACGCGCGACGCTACCCCGCCATCGACCCGCTCGAGAGCTGGAGCCACTACGGCGGCGTGGTCGACGCCGCCGACGTGAGCTTCGCCCAGCGCCTGCTGCGCGACGGCAACGAGGTGGCGCAGATGATGAAGGTCGTCGGCGAGGAAGGGACCGCCCTCGAGGACGTGGTGCGTTACCTCCAAGCGGAGTTCCTCGACGCGTCGTACCTGCAGCAGGACGCCTTCGACGCGGTCGACGGGGCCTCCGGGGCGGAGCGCCAGGCGCTCGTGTTCGGCGACCTCGTGCGGGTGCTGCGCCCCCCGCTCGCGTTCGACGACAAGGACGCGGCGCGCCGCTTCTACCAATACCTGACGCAGGTGACGAAGGATTGGAACCGCGCTCCGTGGCAGACGCCCGAGTTCGAGGCGGGCCGGGAGCAGGTGCGCACGCTGGTTCGGGAGGCGGGCGGCGATGTATAAGACCTATGTTCGACTCGAACGCGTCACCGGGAGCGTCGTGGCGGTCAAGACCAACGACGCGGCGAACCGCGAGCTGGCGCTCATCACCTGGCCCGGAGGCAGTTCGCTGGCGCAGGTGGTGCGCCTCGAGGCCGACCGCGCCTACCTGCAGGTGTTCGCCGGCGTCCGCGGCCTCCCCACCGACGCTCGCGTCCGCTTCCTTGGCCGCCCCATGCAGGTGCCGGGATCGGACGCGCTGCTCGGCCGGATCTTCGACGGTGCCGGCCGGCCGCGCGACGGCGGCCCCTCGCTCGACGAGGAGATGATCGACCTGGCGGGTCCGAGCGTGAACCCCGCCAAACGCATCATCCCGCGCACGATGGTGCGCACCGGCATCCCCATGATCGACGTGTTCAACAGCCTGGTGGAGAGCCAGAAGCTGCCGATCTTCTCGGTGCCGGGCGAGCCCTACCTGGAGCTGCTGGCGCGCCTCGCGCTGCAGGCCGAGGTCGACCGCATCGTGCTGGGCGGCATGGGGCTCAAGCACGACGACTTCCTCTACTTCCGCGACACGCTCGACGGCGCCGGCGCGCTCACCCGCACCGTCGGCTTCATCCACACCGCCGCCGACCCCACGGTCGAGTGCCTGCTGGTGCCCGACATGGCGCTGGCGGTGGCCGAGCGCTTCGCGCTCCGTAACGAGCGGGTGCTGGTGCTCCTGTCCGACATGACCAACTACGCCGACGCCATGAAGGAAGTGGCCATCACGATGGAGCAGATCCCCTCCAACCGCGGCTACCCCGGCGACCTCTACACCCAGCTCGCCTCGCGCTACGAACGCGCGGTCGACTTCGACGACGCCGGCTCCATCACCATCCTCGCCGTTACCACCATGCCGGGCGACGACGTCACCCACCCGGTGCCCGACAACACCGGCTACATCACCGAAGGCCAGCTCTACTTGCGCGGCGGCCGGATCGAGCCGTTCGGCAGTCTCAGCCGCCTCAAGCAGCTCGTGAACGGCGACACGCGGGACGACCACCGCGCGATCATGAACACCATGATCCAGCTCTACGCCGCCTACCGCGAGACCCTCGAGAAGCGCGCGATGGGGTTCCGGATGAGCGAGTGGGACGGGCAGCTGCTGCGCTACGGCGAGGGCTTCGAGGCGCGCCTGATGGACCTGGACGTCGACCTGCCGCTCGAGGCGGCGCTCGACGCAGGCTGGCGGCTGCTGGCGGACTGCTTCGAGCGCACCCAGACGGGGCTGCCGAGCGCGCTGGTCGAGCGCCATTGGCCGGAGCCCGCGTGAGCCGCGTCAAGGCCAGCAAGCACGAGCTCAAGCGGCAACGCGATGCGCTGGCGCGGTTTCAGCGCTATCTGCCGACCTTGCGCCTCAAGCAGCAGCAACTGCAGGTCGAGCTGCGCCGCGTCGAGGCGCAAGTGGAGGAACTCAGCGAGGCCGAGGCAGCGGTGCGGCGTGACCTCGCGGCCTGGATCGACGTGTGGGCCGAACCCCAGCCGCTCACCAGCTTCCTCCGGCTCGAGGCCGTGCACCTGGGTGAGATGAGCGTCGCCGGCGTCACGGTGCCCTCCTTCGAGGGGAGCGAGTGGCGGCGCCGTCCGCCACCGCTCGACGCAACCCCGAGTTGGGTGGACGAGGCCATCGACACGCTCGAGCGACTCGCGACGCTGCGCTTGGAGCGGCGGGTGGCCAGCGAGCAGCGCGACCGGCTGGCCGACGAACTGCGCGTCACGAGCCAGCGGGTGAACCTGTTCGAGAAGGTCAAGATCCCCGAGGCCGAGTCCGCCTTGCGGGTGATCCGCATCGCGCTCGGTGACATGCAAGCCGCGGAAGTGGTTCGCGCCAAGCTCGCCAAGGCCAAGACCAGCGAACTGGAGTCGGCGCTGTGATCGTGCCCATGAAGAACGTCACGATCGCGACGCCCAGCAACGCGCAGGCGGCGACCTTGGCCGACCTGCAGGACCTGGGCGTGGTGCACCTGGCGGCCGCCCCGCGCTCCACCGGCGAGACCGCCACCGAGTTGCGCGAGCGCCTTAGCGCGGTGCGGCAGGTGAGCGACGTCCTGGTGCGCGCCGCTCGCGACGCCGACGACGTTGCCGAGTCCGGGCAGGCCGCGGCGGCGGGCCGGCACAACCCCCCGCCGCCCGACGCCTCCGAAACCGATCCGACGGTCGAGGAGGTGGTCCTCCAGGTCGAGCGCCTCAGCGACGAGATCGAGGCGTTGCGCGAGCAGCGCGACGAGCTGCTGGCCCTGCAGGCCCGGCTGGCGCCGTTCGGCGCCTTCGATCCGGTGGCCGTGCGCCGCCTGGCGGCGCACGGCGTGGCGCTACGGCTCGCGCGACCGGCGCTGCGGGAGGCGCTCCCCGAGGTCGAGGGCGCGGCCTGGGTGGAGTTGCCTGGACGCGGCCGGGAGCGCGCCGCGGTGCTGGTCGGCCCGGTCGAGGTCGTGGCCGACGCCCCGGTACCCAACGAGGTGGCCGTGCCCGAGGACGCTCCGGACCGACTGGCCACCGCCATCGAGGACGTCGAGCGGTCGCTGGAGCAGACCCGCGAGCGCCTCGCGACGCTCGCGAAGTCGCGCGAGCGCGTCGAAGGCTGGTTGCGGCGGACCGAGGAGGCGCTGGCGTTCGAGGAGGCGCGCTCGCGCCTCGAGACGATCGGTGCGGTCGCCTTCCTGCGTGGCTTCGTGCCCGAGGAGCAGGTCCCGCGGCTGCGGACCCTGGCCGAGCGGCGCGGCTGGGGCCTGTGGGTGAGCGACGTCACCGACCCCGACGAGGCGCCGACGCTGATCCGCATGCCCCGCTGGGTGCGGCCCATCGAGCCGCTGTTCTCGTTCCTGGGCGTGATCCCGGGTTACGGGCAGGTCGACGTGAGCATCCCGTTCCTGGTGTTCTTCAGCCTCTTCTTCGCCATGATCGTCGGCGACGCCGGCTACGGCTTCGTGTTCCTGGCGCTGACCGAGATCGCGGCACGCCGCTTCCCGTCCGCGCCGCGCACGGTCATCTCGCTGATGCGCCTGCTCTCGGCTGCGACGATCGTGTGGGGCGTGGCCACCGGCAACTACTTCGGCATCGAAGCGCTGCCGCCGGTGCTCGCCGCCCTGCAGCTCGATTGGCTCACCGAGGAGAGCAACCTGATCGGCTTGGTGTTCCTCATCGGTGCGGTGCACCTGACCCTGGCGCACGGCTGGAACGTCGTGCGCTTCATCAACAGCCGACGCGCGCTGGCCGAGCTCGGTTGGATCGGCACCACCTGGACGATGTACTTCCTGGCGCGCCAGCTCGTACTCAATGAGCCGTTCCCGTCGCTGGCGTGGGGAACGTTCATCGGAGGCGTGACGCTCATCGTGCTCTTCACCACGCCCTGGCGGCTGTTGCGCCGCTCGTGGTTCAAGCACGCCATGCTGCCGCTCAACCTGGTCTCGAACTTCGTCGACGTGGTCTCGTACGTGCGGCTCTACGCCGTCGGCGCCGCGACCTTCGCGGTGGCCGTCTCGTTCAACGAGCTTGCCGCCGGCATCGGGATCGAGGGACCGATCGGCGCCTTGGTGAGCGCCCTGGTGTTGTTCTTCGGGCACACCCTCAACGTCTTGCTGGCCGCCATGGGCGTGCTGGTGCACGGTGTGCGCCTCAACACGCTCGAGTTCGCCGGCCACCTGGGCTTGTCGTGGACCGGCCAGCCCTATCGCCCGTTCGCACGCGCCGCTGGCGGCGCCATGGAAGGAGACACGGCATGATCCCAGAGGTGATGCTCTCGCTCGGTAACGCAGGCGCCGCCATGGTGCTGGGGATCGCAGCGATCGGCTCGGCGCTCGGCACCGGCCGAGCGGGCCTGGCGGCCGTCGGTGCCTGGCGGCGCTGCTACGAGCTCGAGAAGCCCGTCCCGTTCATCCTGGTGACCTTCGTCGGTGCGCCGCTGTCGCAGACGATCTACGGCATGATCCTGATGAACGCCGTGATCACGAATGCGGCGGACGCGGCCGCGGAGGGCGCCGCGGTGGGGTTCCCCGCCATGCTCTCGATCGGCCTCTTCGGTGGCGCCGCCATGGCGGCGTCCTCGTGGCTGCAGGGTCGGGTCGGTGCCGCGGCGGCGGACGCCCTGGCCGACACGGGACAGGGCTTCGGCAACTACCTGATGGCCATCGGGATCGTCGAGACGGTGGCCCTGTTCGTGCTGGTGTTCATCCAGGCGGCGATGTAGCGCCAGCCCAGCCGCAACCTCGGCGCCGTGCGCCGGCGCCCGTGCGCCGCGATCTCGGCGCCGTGCGCCGCCGCCCGCCGCGCCGACCTCGATCGCGTGGCGGGCGCGGTACGCTTACGGCGCTCGCATCACCTGCGAATGGAGGACACCGCATGCCAGACCGCGTCCGCTGGGGCATCCTCAGCACCGCCCGCATCGCCCGCGACAAGGTGATCCCCGCCATGCTCAAGGCGAGCAACGTCGAGGTGGTCGCCATCGCCTCGCGCCGGCTCGAGTCGGCACAGGACGCGGCCTCGGAGCTACGCCTCCCGCGCGCGCACGGCAGCTACGAGGCGCTGCTCGAGGATCCGGAGGTGGACGCGGTGTACGTACCGCTGCCCAACCACCTGCACGTCGACTGGTCCATCCGCGCTCTCGAGGCCGGTAAGCACGTGCTGTGCGAGAAGCCGCTGGGCATGGACGCCGACGACGCCGAGCGGTTGGTCGCGGCGGGCGAAGCGCATCCCGAGTTGAAGCTGATGGAGGGCTTCATGTACCGCTTCCACCCGCAGTGGATCGACATGAAGCGCCTCGTCGACGAGAGCGCCATCGGCCAGCTGCAGCAGGTGCACTCCCACTTCTCCTACTTCAAGCTCGACCCCGACAACATCCGCAACCAGCCCGAGGTAGGCGGTGGCGGCTTGATGGACATCGGCTGCTACGACGTGTCGCTGGCGCGGTACCTGTTCGGGCGTGAGCCGCTGCGCGTGGTGGCCAGCGTCGATCTCGATCCCGAGCTCGGCGTCGATCGTCTGGTGAGCGCGCTGCTCGACTTCGGCGCCGGTCGGACCGCCACCTTCAGCTGCGGTACGCAGATGCTTCGGCACCAGCGAGCGCAGGCCTTCGGCAGCGAAGGCCTGCTGGAACTGGAGATCCCCTTCAACGCTCCGCAGGACGGCCCCTGCCGATCGTGGCACGAGACCGACGAGGGCACCTTCGAGCGCGTCTACGATCGCGTCGACCAGTACACGCTCCAGGCCGAGGCCTTCTCGCGCGCGGTGCTCGAAGACGAGCCGGTCCCGCTGCCGATCGCCGACGGGGTGGCGAACATGCGGGTGCTGGACGCGATCAAGACGAGCAGCCGCGAGAGTGGCTGGGTGGCGGTGTCGTCCTGAGCCGAGAACCGGACGACTTCGTCCTGGCCGACATCGACGAGGCCGAGATCGACGTCGATACCCTCGAGGCGGTGTTCGAACGCTGGAACGCCACCCCCGACGAGGACCTCGCGGGGCTGTCGCCTGGCGCCCTGGCTGAGCTGCTGGAGGACCCGTTCGAGGCCACCGACGTGCTGGTCTTCGCCGACGTGCTCACGCGCCCGCCCGACGCGCCGATCTGCACGCTGCTGGCACCGCTGTTCGAGCCGCTGCTGGTCGGACCCGTCCCGGCGACCTCGCGCGGGTACCTGCCGCCGACGCTGTGCGCGGCCATCGCCGCCGATGCGTACGCGCGCCACGCGACGCTCCCCTTCGACGCGCGCCACGCGACGCTCCCTTTCGACGCGCGGAGCGCGCAGGTTCGCAGCGCGCCGGTCCGGAGCGAGGCGCGCTTCCGCTCGCTCCACGTGGCGCGGCAGACGGCGATCGCGGCGGGGCTCGTGCGCCGGCACCGCGGCCACTTCCGCCTGACCCGCAAGGGACGCGATCTGTACGCGCGTCACGGCATGGCGGGCGTGTACCCGGCGCTGCTGCGGAGCTTCGCCACGCGCATCGAGTGGGCGGCGCTCGATCGCCAGCCACGGCTGCCGATCCTGCAAGCAAGCATCGGCTTCTCGTTGCTCTTGCTGGCGCGCTTCGGTGGCGTGACGCGTCCGGCGGCGTTCTACGCCGAACGCTGGTTGCGCGCCTTCCCAGGCATCGAGGAGGTGTTCGGCTGGGAGGCGCCGGGCCGGGCTGCGGGGCGCGGGCGCCCCGAGGGTCTCAGCGATCGCTTCGCCCAGTGCTACCGCTCACGCGTGCTGGAGCGCTGCATGGTCTACTTCGGGTTGGCCGAGGTGGACCGCCGGCCTCGCCGCGCGAGCCTGCACGTGCGCGCCACGCCGCTCCTGCACGACCTGCTGGCG
>PXAU01000174.1 GCA_003567075.1 Trueperaceae bacterium | reverse complement strand
ATAAGAATCCATTCATCCCCCGGTACGAAATTTCCACAGGCTCATGTGAAAAATACTCAATACAGACAACATAATTCTTCGCTACCCGGACAATTTCATCCGTAGCCTTCTTCAGATCCTCCGGATGGATATGAATCAACACCCCTGCTGTAAATACCATGTCAACAGAGGCATCACCAAACTGTAAATCAAAGGCCGTACCCCGCCTGATTATAATTCCTCTATCCGACAACCTCTGCTGGGCAGTCTTAACAGCCTTCTCATTCGGCTCAACCCCCTGTACAGGACCGGAAACCAAGTTTGATAAGGCAATCAAATTCCGACCAATACTACACCCAACCTCCAAAACCGAATCAATGGACAGTAAATCTGCTGAACGTAAAATTCGGGACCAATCCCTAAGTAACAAACGTTGATCGTATTCCTCAATCTGATTGTTATTCCTCTGTGCATAATCCCAACCAAATTCTGACTGCCACAAGTCAAGCTGTTTCGTCATTCAAGTTCCTCTTTATTATATTATACAGTATCATCAAGGTTTTACTTAGTTAAATCATCAAAAGATACTACAGACCCTTCAGGCAAATCCTTATTAAATCGTACCCCCACAGTAACGCTATGATCAAAACAATCAGGACCGAACCCAACAGAATTAGGCCGACGGAACTCAACCCTGGCCTCAGAAATCAAAGTACCTGCCACAACCGCTTCCTTCAAATAAACGCCCCTGCGTACTTTATCCCTGGAAAGCAACTCCGCAGCCCCCATCATCTTATTTGGGGCACCCATAGCCTTCTCAACATTCCGGATAGTCCTGACCAGCATAGGAATTTCTCGACCCGCCAAAGAAAACATATGCTCAGGTCCATATGCGTACTTATCCAAAGTGATGGTCTTTTCAATCATATTAGCACCTAACATCATAGCCGCAATGCTCATCTCCATATCTGGGGAATGATCCGAAAACGCTATTGGATACTCAGGATACAATTGCCGTAAAGTCTTAATAATCTGTAAATTAACGTTATCCAGGCTGGCCGGGTATCCTGTAGGACAATGATGAATAATTATGCTGTTATTACCTTCCTTTCGTACACAATCAACCGCCCTTTCCACCTCATACAAAGTACCACCACCCGTATCCAGTTGGATACAAAGTCCGGTCCTGGCAGCATGGCGGATCAAAGGGAAATGGTTAATGTCTGCAGAAGCAATCTTAATAGAATGACAATCCAACTCAACCAAGAAATCAATCTCCTCAGGAAAACAGGCCGTACAAAAGAAATTCAAGCCCAAAAACTTCACAAACGCACGCAAATCAACCCACTCATCCCTAGTCAATTCCCTACGTCTCAAAATATCATACAAAGACTCAGACATATCAACAACCGATCCGCTAACTCTGTCCAGTCTCTGGTACTTAAACCGGGAAAACCTGTTAGCAACCAGCCTGTCTGCATCCAACATCTGAAACTTGACCGCATTTGCCCCAGCATTATAAGCCTGCTCAGCAAGAAACTTGGCGGATTCCAAACTGGTGTGCGTCGGTCCTGCTTCAAATACAATAAAACAAGGATGTTCATCACCGATATCTGTTAAACGTGCATCAGTCCTCATAAACCCCCTTTCATTCCTCATCGGACAAGGTTATGTTTGGGTTGTTGGGATCAAATGCCCCAACATTGCCCGTGGCGGACTTGATTTGGGTTGGGGATAGTACAATATAAGTATTTCCTAATAACGGGTAAGGGTCTTTTACATTCTTTAGAATAACCCCATCATGTCCACGTTTTCTTGCGATATTAGCAAGGTCATCGGCATCCACCCCCTTCCCATCCAACTCAATATCCAACCAGTGTTTAGCACCAGCATCTATCTCAAGAGGGTTACGAATATCCAAGTAAACATCCATAATATTTTCACCGAATGCCCCCGCAACACTTTGTCCGTCTGTAAAAAATATCCCACGTTCCTTAAACCCTTTCCCATACCCTTCTTCAAATGCACTGAATTGTGCCCCAGTCCCATGATAAACTACCATCGGGTTCCCATTAGCATCAACGACCTTACTATCCCCAAACCATTCAGTGAAATTCTTAGCAGTCTGGGCATCACCAAACTTATTCAAAGCCCAGTTATAAACCTTGGAATCCTCAACTGAACCAGCACTGGCCCCACCACTTGTCCATCTTCCCTTTTCATCCCGGGGTTGGTCAGCACGGTACAGTACTTCCAGTAAATTTGACTTAAATTTATCTTCCCATTCCATCACAAAACCCCCTTAACAACCGCAATAATCCTGCGTACATCCATATCAGACAGGCCAGGATGAATAGGAAGGCTGATAATTTCGTCATACGCCCACTCAGCAATAGGGCACATCCCCATTGTTGTATTGAAATTCTGCTTATAAAACGAATGCATATGAACCGGCTTGTAATGTACGCAAACCCCGATCCCTCGTTCCTGCAACTGCCTGAAAATCCTTTCCCGGTTGTCAGGGGCTACCCTGACTACAAACAGATGAAAAGAATGGGCATCAAAATCCCAGGCTATCAAAGGATCAATCCCCTCAACCCCCTGAAAAGCTTCAAAGTACATCTGCGCTATATATTTACGAGCTTTCAAAAACTTCGGCAGCTTCTTCAACTGTGAAGACCCCAAGGCGCACTGGATATCCGATAGTCGATAATTATACCCCAAACCAACCATGTCATACCGCCAAAGCTCTCTATTCTGATAATTCACATCAATCCCATGCGACCTAAATCGCTTCAAAGCCTCAACAAGGCCAGGGTCCTTACAAGTAACCATGCCCCCTTCACCAGTGGTGATCATCTTGACCGGATGAAAACTGAAGGCCGTTAAATCAGCCAAAGAACCCGCCTGCCTGCCTTTATTATGCGCCCCCAAAGAATGACAAGCATCCGCAATCAACCAAATCCCATGTTCTCTGGCTAACTGTGCTAATTCTTCCCAATCACAGAGCTGACCTGCATAATCCACCCCAACAATCGCCTTTGTCTTGGAAGTTATACAACCCTTCACCCACTCCACATCAACCAGCAAATCCGTTGCATATACATCAGCAAAGACCGGAGTTGCCCCCATATAAACTACGCAATTGGCCGTAGCCGCAAAAGTCATAGTTGGTACAATAACTTCATCCCCAGGCCCAACCCCAATCACAGCCATACAAGCATGTAGGGCTGCCGTACCAGATGAAAATGAAACTGCGTGATCTATTCCGCAATAACTGGCAAAGGCTTCTTCAAACTCATGTACTTTAGGGCCTGTGGTTAAATAATCAGACTCAAGGACAGACTGAACAGCCTTAATATCTTCAGAATCTATAAATTGCTTGCCGTATGGGATCATTCTACATCAGTTCCTTGAGGGGTAACAAACACTCCATCGTCTGGTTCCAGCTCAGCCAGTTCCTTATCAATATCTTGGTTGGTTACAAACCCTTTTCTAGCAAATTCAACGGCCTGTTCAGGCGAAAAGAAAAACTGGTCCCCGTCTTGGGACATACCAATCTTCTTGTAAAAACCTTGAGCAGCCTTCGTTCCGGATAACGTAACACCAGCGTTTTTGCTGGTGGCTTCACCACATATATCTTGCATCATAGTTCGACCATATCCACGCCGTTTTGATACCAAATAGTCAACTCGAACATTACGTTCAGGATCCCCAAAAGGATCAACGCCAACTCGTATGTCATCCTGCATGGCAACCATGCCTACTAATTCGAAACCATCCCTATAAGCTCTGATGT
>PXAU01000091.1 GCA_003567075.1 Trueperaceae bacterium | reverse complement strand
TCGACCTGCTCGGCATGACCTTCGTGCACCGCATGATCCGCGACACCGGCGCCTCGCCGGTGGAGATCATCCGCTCCGGCCTCATCGCCTTCGAGGTCATCGACGCCGAGGCGCTGCTCGAGCGCCTGGACGCGCTGCCCGTGAGCGTCCCCGCGGACACCGTCCACCGTGCGCTGGAGGCGCAGGTGGAGGCTGTCAGCGGGTTGGTCCGTTGGATGCTGCTCAACGACCTCTCCGACGCCGACGTCGGCGCCTTCGTCGACGCCTACCGCGGGCCGCTGGCGGCAATCCGGCGCGACCTGACCGAGCTGCTGCCGGCCCCCGAGCGCCGCCGCTTCCAGCGGCAGGCCAAGAGCTTCCAGTCGGGCGGCTTCGTGGCCGAGCTGGCGCACGAGGTGGCGACCTTCGAGTACGTCCCCTCGAGCTTGGGCGTGATCGAGGTGTCGCGCCGCACCGGCGCGCCGCTCGAGCAGGTGGCCAGGCACTACTTCGCGGTCGGCGAGCGCCTGGGGTTGGGGTGGCTACGCGACCAGCTGGCCGCGCTGCCACCGGCCGGGCGCTGGCCCACCATCGCGGTGGGCGGCCTGGTCATGGACCTACGCGAGGCGCAGCAGGCGATCACCGAGCGCTTCTTGCGGGCTCGCGAGAGCGAGCCGAAGCTGAAACTGGAGCCCTTCCTGGAGCGCTCGCCCAACGTGTTGCGGCGCTACGACGAGGCCTACGCCGAGCTGCGCGAGTCGGGTGAGGTCGACCTGGCATCGGGCTCGGTGCTGGCGCGACTGCTGGAGCAGGTGCGGGCGGGGTAGGGCTGGAGGAGCGGGCGCCGGGCGCGTGCGTTCACGGGCGCGCGTCGTTCGATGGGCGCGCTACGCCGCGGCCTCCGCGAAGAACCGCCGCAGGACGGCGTTCAGCACCCGGGTGCCGGCGCGCGTCGCCAGCAGGCGGTCGCCGTCGAGCCGGAGCAGCGCGTGCTGCCGCGCGAGCGCCAGCGCCCGCGGGTAGCGCGTTGCCACGTCGACGCCGGTGCGCGCCCGCACGCGCGCCAGGTCGACGCCCTCGCGGGTGCGAAGCCCCGTCATCAGCAGCTCCAGCGTCAGCTCGGGCCCGTTGACGGGCGTGCGCTCGGGCGGCTCCGCGCGCAGCCAGGTCTTGATGGGTGGGTTGCGCGTGCGCACCCCGAGCGCGCCGGGGGGATCGCCGGACGCGGGCGGCTCGAAGCCGGCGGCGCTCGGCCCCAACGCCAGCCAGCCGTCGCCACGCCAGTAGACCCGGTTGTGGTGGCTCTCGAAGCCCGGTCGGGCGTGGTTGGAGACCTCGTAACGCTCCAGACCGTGCTGGCGCAGGACCGCTTCGGCCAGGTCGAAGTCGTCGGCTGCCCGCTCGTCGTCGACCCGCACACCGCGCTGCGCGAAGGGCGTGAACGGCTCCACCGTGAGGGTGTAGACGCTCACGTGCTGGGCGCCGCTCGTGGCGGCGGCCTCGAGGTCGGCGCGGGCGTCCTGTCCAGGCACGGCGGTGATCACGTCGAGCGAGACGTGCAGGCCGGCGCCGAGCGCGTCGCGCACCGCCTGCAGCGCCTGCGCGCCGGTGTGGCCGCGGCCCAGGAACCGCAGTACCGGGTCCTGCGTCGACTGCATGCCGATCGAGAGGCGGGTGACGCCGGCCTCGCGCCAGCGCCGGGCGCGCTCGGCGTCGAAGGTGCCGGGATCGGCTTCGAGCGTGGTCTCGAGTGCGCCCAAGCCGCCCCAGCAGCGGCGCAGCGCGGCGAAGACGCGCGCCAGCTCGTGGTCGCGCAGGTGCGAGGGGGTGCCGCCGCCCAGGTAGGCGGTCCGCAGCGGGTTCGGAAAGCGAGCCGCCAGCGCCGCCGCCTCGTCCTCCAGGCGCTCCACGTACGCCGCCACCAGGCCCTCGTGGCGGCGCATCTTGTGGAAGTCGCAGTACGGGCACACCTGTGGGCAGAAGGGGACGTGCAGGTAGAGCGAGCGGGGCGCCTCCACGGGGCCAGTGTAGGCGGCGTGGAGGCGCGCCGCGAACGGCCCCGCGCGGCGCCGGCGCACACGGGCCGAGGGGCGGTAGGCTCGCAGTATGCCCCGTCGCCGCAGCCCACCCCGCCACGGCCGCCGTTCCGACACCCGGCCCGCCGCCGCCCGGCCCGCCGCCCGGCCCGCTGCCGACCGGCGCGCTGCCGACCGGCGCGCTGCCGAGACGGTACCGGTAGAGCTGGCCGTGGCGCCCGGCCTGGTCGACCTGGCGCTGCACGAGCTGCGCGAACTGGCGCGGCGGTCGAGACGGCCCATCCCGACCACTCGCGTCGGCGACGACGCGATCTCGCTGGCGTGGCCTGGAGCGCATGCGGAGCTGCACGACCTGCGTACGGTGCAGTTCGTGTCGCGCGTGTGGGCCTTCACCGTGCCGCGCCCTAAGGCGCTGCTGGGTGACGAAGCGCTCCGGACGCTGCAGGGCGGACTGCGGCAGCTCGCCGCGGCTGCGCCCTTCACAGGGCTGCGGCTCTCGGCCGCCGGTCGCGATAGCACCGTCATGCGGCGGCTGGCGGCGGCGCTGGCCGAGCCGATCGGCCTCGAGCCGCGCGACGACGGCGACCTGCTGGTGCGCGTGCGCCGGGCCGAGGCGGGTGGCTGGGAGGTGCTCGCGCGCACCACGCCGAGGCCGCTCTCGGTCCGCGTCTGGAGGGTGTGCGATCGGCCCGGTGGGCTCGACGCGGCCTTGGCGGCGGCGCTGTTGCGCTGGGTCGGGGTGCGCGCACGCGACCGCGTCTGCAACCCGATGCTGGGCGGCGGCACCATGCTGATCGAGCGCGCCCTGGCCGGCCCGGCGGCGTGCCTCGACGGCTTCGACCTGGACGCCGAGGCGCTGGCCTGCGCCGAGCGCAACGCGGCCGCGGCCGGCGTGGCCGAGCGCCTGCGGTTGTGGCAGGCTGACGCCACGTCAGCGCCGGCCGGTGCGCGCTCCGAACGCTACGACCTGCAGCTCGCCGATCCTCCCTGGGGTGACGCCGTCGGCGACCACGCCGACAACGCCGCGCTCTACACCGGATTGCTGGCGGCCGCGGCGGCGCGCGCCGCGCCCGAGGGTCGGTTGCTGCTGGTGACGCACGAGGTGCGGCTGGCCGAGCGGGTGCTCGCCGGCCACCCGAGCTGGCACGTGGTGGCTGAGCGGCGCGTCTGGCAAGGTGGGCACCGGCCCGCCTGCCTCTGGCTGGCGCGCCGCCCCTGACGTGTGTGGGGCGTGAAAGGGGCCGTCGGTCACGCGTGCTAGGCTGAGCTTCATGCGCCCCGCCCCCCGCACGCGGCTGCGCCCCGGCTGGTACCTCCTGGCTGCCCTGCTCGTGTACGCGTTGATCGCGACGCTGCAGTGGCGTGCCACCGCCGCCGAGTTGCGCGAGGTCCGCATGCAAGAGGCCGGCGCGGAGGCGACGCTCCCGGGCGCTGGCGCCGAGGCCGCCACGGCGCTTGGCGAGGACGAAGAGCCTGGCCAGGCCGGTTCGGCGGCAGCGTCGGCGGCAGCGTCGCCGGCAGCGTCGGCGGCAGCGTCGCCGGCGGCTGTCCCACGAGCAGGCGAGATCGCCGGCCTGTGGTTCCCGATCGCTGGCGCGCGCCTGCCCGACGACGACGACCACCTGCCCGGCGCGCCGCGGCCGTACCGGGCGGGTGTGGCTGAGGGTTTCAGCTTCTGGCAGGCCAGCAACAACGTGCCCATCGCTTACGGGACGGCGGCGGTGGCGGCCGCCGCGGGCGAGGTGATCCGCGCCGACCACGCTTACG
>PXAU01000029.1 GCA_003567075.1 Trueperaceae bacterium | reverse complement strand
TCGACCGCTGGGTGTCGACGCGCATGGCGCGCTGGGGCGTCGTCGCGCTCAGGGTCACGCTCGGCATCGTGTTCATCTGGTTCGGCCTCTTGAAGCCGCTGGGCCTGTCGCCTGCCGAGCCGCTCGTGCTCGCGACGGTGGCGTGGATGCCGCTTTTCGACGCCCCCACGTGGTTGGCCGTGATCGGCTGGTGGGAGGTCGCGATCGGCGTCACGTTCCTCTTCCCGGGCACGCTGCGGATCGCGATCGCGCTGCTGTTCCTGCAGATGGTCGGGGCGTTCATGCCGCTCCTGATCCTCAGCGACGTCACGTTCCAGCCTGGTCAGGTGCCGTTCGCCCCGACGATGGAGGGGCAGTACATCATCAAGAACCTGGTGATCATCGCCGCGGCGCTGGCGGTCGGCGGCACGGTGCGCCGCCGGCCGCGTCCGCGCTGACTCACGTTCCTCGGGTGGCTCGTGCTGCTCAGCGCTCGTGCCGCAGGTGCTCGATGAGGTTGGCGGCCACGACCTCCGGGGCGAGAAGGTCGGCGGCGTGACCTTGCCCCGGCATCTCGACCACCCGCGCGTCCGGCAGGGCCGTCGCGACGGTGTCGACGTCCCGTCGCCAGACGTCGCTCTCGGAGCCGACGAGCAGCAGCGTCGGGACGCGGATGCGAGCGGCCTCCTGCGGGTCGAACGCGTACGCCTCGAAGGCCCGGACCTCGCGTGGCACCGTGTGCGCCGCGGCGACCCGGTTCGGCCAGGACGGTTGGGCTCGGATGCGCTCGAGTTCGTCCTCATCCACGCCGGCCAACGCTCGGTAGGCGAGCGTGAGCATGCCCTCGCGGTCGCCGGCCGCGAGCAAGGTCTCGATCTGCCGTAGGACGTCGTCGGGTGTGGCGAACGCGGCGGGATCCGGCGCCGGCCACGCTTCGTACAGCGCGAGCTGCCGGATGCGCGCGGTGTGCGCCGGCGCTGTGAAGGCGCAGAGGCCGCCGTAGGAGCTGCAGTACACGTCGACGTCCGTGCCGGCCTCGGCGGCCAAGCCTTCCACCACGGCCACGACGTCCTCCGTCTCGCGGGCGATGGCGTACTCGTTCGCGTCACCACTGGCGCCGCGACCGCGCCGGTCCATGGCGTGCACCCGCCAGTGCGGCTCCAGGTGTGGGCGTAGCGCGTCCCACCGGGTGTGATCGCCGAGGCTCCCGTGCACGAGGAGCAGCGGGGGCCCTTCACCGCTGCTGAAGACCCCGATCTCGGTGCCGTCGCTCGAAACGAAGGTGCGTGGATGGCGGGACGTGGTCGTGGTCATGCTGGCGACTCCTTCCTGCTCGCCGCGAGGAAGCCAGCGCCGCATCGTCGGGCGACCGCGCGCCACGACGCCATCCGTCCGGATGCCGCTGCCCCCCGCGATCCGACCGGCCATCCGACGTTGGACTGGACGGCTTGGACGCGAGCCCACCCCGTGGGTAGCACATCCTGCCGTTGGGCGCAACCGGCCGGTGCGCGCGCTTCGAGTATCGCGCCGGCACGGGGGCGCTGCGGCCGCGTGCCTGGGGCGGTGGTAGCGTCGTTCGACAGCGAGGGCCGGTCCGTGGCCCACGCGCGCTGTGCGTTCGCTGGGAGGCGTCCGTGGCCGTTCTCGTCGACCCCACCGTCACCGATCTCGCCACCCTGCTGGAGCGCGGTGAGACGACCGCCGAGGCGATCGCCGAGCACTACCTGGAGCGGATCGAGCGGCTCGATCGCAGCGGCCCGCGCTTACGGAGCGTGCTCGAGGTGAACCCCGACGCGCTCGCCAGCGCGCGGGACCTCGACGACGAACGCCGCCTTCGCGGCGCGAGGGGGCCGCTGCATGGCGTGCCGGTGCTGGTGAAGGCGAACATCGACACCGGTGACCAGATGACCACGACCGCGGGGTCGTTGGCGCTCGCCGGGCATCGGGCCCGCCGGGACGCGTTCGTGATCGCCCAGCTGCGCCGGGCCGGAGCCGTGATCCTGGGCAAGACCAACCTCAGCGAGTGGGCGAACTTCCGCTCGACGCGCAGCGCCGGCGGCTGGAGCAGCGAGGGCGGCCAGACGCGGAACCCCCACGCGCTGGACCGCAGCCCCTGCGGGTCGTCGTCCGGATCCGGTGTCGCGGTCGCTGCGGACCTCGCGCCCGCCGCGATCGGCACGGAGACCGACGGCTCGATCACGTGCCCCGCCGCCGTGAACGGCGTCGTGGGCTTCAAGCCGACGGTCGGGCTACTGAGCCGCAGCGGGATCATCCCGGTCGCCCCTTCGCAGGACACGGCCGGGCCGATGACGAAGACCGTCGAGGACGCCGCGCTCCTCATGGACGCGCTGGTGGGCGTCGACCCAGGCGACGCGGTGACGTCGGTCGTGCGCGAGCGCGGACCGTGGGACTTCCGCGGGGCGCTGGAGCGCGGCGTTCGTGGCGCCCGGTTCGGCGTGGTGCGCTCCGCCTTCGACGTGCACGAGCGTGCCGCCGAGGTGGGGGAGGCAGCCCTCGAGACGCTGCGCGAACTCGGGGCCGAGATCGTCGAGGGCGTCGACCTGAGTGGCGTCAACGAGGTTCGCGACGATGAGCTCACGGTGCTGCTCTACGAGGTGCGGGTCGGGATCGACGCGTACCTGGCCGAGCATCCGGAGGCGCCGGTCCGGACGCTCGAGGAGGTCGTCGACTTCAACCGCGTGCATGCCGAGCGCACGATGCCGTACTTCCGGCAGGAGCTGTTCGAGCGCGCGCTGCACGGTGGTGGGGTGGAGGAGACGGCGTACCGGGAGGCGCGGGCACGCTCCCTGCGCGCCGTGCGCGACGAGGGGATCGACCGGGCCCTGCGCGCGTTGCGGCTCGACGCGCTCGTGGCGCCGACGACCGGGCCGGCGTGGATGACGGACGCCATCGCCGGTGACCGCAGTCCTGGCGGGATGTGGCCGGCAGCGGCGATCGCCGGGTACCCGCACGTGAGCGTGCCGGCCGGGAACGCCTTCGGGCTCCCGATCGGCCTGTCGTTCGTCGCGGGCGCCCTCGACGACGAGAAGGTGCTCGCGTTCGCGCACGCGTTCGAGCGGGCGACGCGGGCGCGCTTCGCGCCGTCGTTCGCCGAGCGGGTGGTGTGACGGGGCGGCATCGCCGATGGTTCGATATGGAGCGGCGCGCCGAGGTGGCGTGCTGCCGCGCCCACGAGCGAGTCATTGACGGAACCTCCAGCGATCCCTCGCTGCGCGAGCTCCGCGCCGATGGAGGCACTCGTGTCGAGGAGCAGGACCGCGCGCGCATCAGCGCTTGTGTCGGTAGGCATCGATCAGCTCGCGGACGACCGTGTCGTCGATCGCGATCCCAGTTCGGGCGATGACCAGCACGTCGTCTTCCTCACGCAGGTCCTTGCACACCACCGGACGGATGCGCAGACCAGAGCCGTCGATGTCGATCTCGACCGTGCCGCCACCGCCAAGGCCGATCCGCTCGCGGAGTGGGCGAGGGATGACCAACCGGCTGGCCTTGTCGACGGTTGCTTTCATGGTAGGCAGAATACCTTTGGCCGTGGGATCGGCGGGTCGGTCGTCGCAGAGGGGAACGCTGTCGCCTCGCCCCAGGCCTGGTGACCGTCCACGGTCACCGACAGGCTCGCCACCGTACGCCGCCGCGCGCGCCACGCGCGCGCCACGCTCGCGTTCAGCCGCGCAGTCGGACGCGCGACTCCTGCTCGGGATGCTGCAACAGGTACGCCAGCCAGCCGGTGACCGTGAGCGCACCGAGGTCGTTGTGGCGCACCGTGGTCGACGGATCGACGCCG
>PXAU01000168.1 GCA_003567075.1 Trueperaceae bacterium | reverse complement strand
GATCACCCATATTTTGCAAACCCACCTGCATGCCGATTTTGTTTCGGGCCATATGGACCTTGCAGAGAAAACCGGCGCAAAAATTTATGTGGCCAAATCGGCTAATTGCACCTTCGACCACGTAGCATTAAAAGAAGGTGATACCATAGAGATTGAAGACATTGTGATAAATGTCCTGGAAACTCCCGGCCATACTCCCGAGCACCTGTGCCTTCCGGTTACTGATACAACGCGCGGCGAAGAACCGGTATGCGTTTTTGTGGGCGACACCCTGTTTGTGGGCGATGTGGGTCGTCCCGACCTTTTTCCGGATATGGCTGAAGAACTTGCCGAAAAATTATACCATAGCCTGCACGATAAAGTCTTAAAACTGCCCGACTTTTGTGAGGTACTCCCCGCACACGGTGCCGGTTCTCTATGCGGACGGGCCATGGGTGCCAAGTGGCGCTCAACGATTGGCTACGAAAGAAAATACAACGCCGCATTGCAAATCAAGGATAAAGCAGCGTTCATCAAGTCGCTCACCGAAGATATGCCCCCTGCTCCCGACCACTTCAGCCGTTGCAGCAATATCAACCGCAAAGGGCCTGCCCTTGTTTCACAGCTACCACGGATGCAGGAGCTGAACGCAGAAGCATTCAAAGAAATGCTTGAACAAGAAAATGTTGCTGTTGTTGATACCCGCAGTTACCTTGCTTTTGGGAGTCAGCATATTCCCGGAGCCTGGAGCCTTGACTTTAACGGCAACCTGCCCACTTTTGCCGGATGGGTATTGCCAACTAAAAAAGACCTGCTGGTGGTTTCAAACAGTTTCAGAGAAGCCGAAGAAACCAATGTGTGGCTCAGGCGCGTTGGGCAGGATCGTATTGTAGGTTATCTTGATGGAGGAATGGCCGGCTGGGCCGTGAAAGGATACAGAACCAATTATATTAACCAGGTATCCGCTGAAGACCTGCATGATAAAATCAAGGGGTCTGATAAATTTGTTTTGCTCGATGTAAGAGCACCACAGGAATATGAAGACGGACACATTGAAGGAGCCATCAATATTCCTGTGGCCGATTTGCGTGAAAGACATACTGAACTCAAAAAGGAAGATGATATTATCATGATTTGCAGCTCAGGGAATCGCAGTAGCCTGGGTGTTAGCATCCTGGCTCAGCACGGGTTTAAAAAGCTGCACAATGTTGCAGGAGGGATGACCGGATACAGTGCTGCAGGATATACCAAGCGCTGCACCGTTTGTCAGAATCCGCATGGTTCAAGGTTTTATTCAAAGGTTGAAGAGGTGAAAACCCATTTTAAACAGTAAAGTATGGAAACAATTGCTTCAGTTTTAACAGATACCAGCTGGTCGCCCTATGCCGTAGGTATTGGTATAGGCCTTTTAAGCTGGCTAAGCTTTTTGATATCGGGCAAACCCATTGCCACTTCCACCACCTTTGCCCGTACCGGGGGAATGATAGAAGAAATGATAACAGGAGATAAAGCCCGGCAAAGGCCTTACTATAAGAAGATTAAGCTCCAGGTGAACTGGCAGTGGATGCTGGTTTTAGGGGTTGTTGCAGGCTCTTTTATATCGGCCATTATCTCGGGCGATTTCCAGGTTGGGGTTTGGGTTCCATCAATATGGGCATCGGCCTTTGGCGACAGCGCCCTGCTACGCGTACTGGTGGCTGCTGCAGGAGGCATCATTCTGGGCTTTGGTGCCCGTTTTGCCGGCGGTTGCACCAGCGGGCACGGCATCAGTGGCACGCTGCAACTGGCCCTTTCAAGCTGGATTTCAGCTATATTCTTTTTTATTGGGGGAATTATAACTGCCCATTTGATATTTAACGTATTCGTTTAGAAAAAATGAAAAAAATGAAGAAAACATTTCTAACCATAATTCTTTCGGGAATGCTTCTCCAGGCTTTCGGACAGTTTAGCCTGGATGTTTCAGGCGGATTGGCTGCTCAAAGCTATAACAAGGTCCGGGTTCCAAGCGAGCAGGGAACTGGGTTTGACTTGTATAAAGATTTTGAAATTCAGGGGCCTGCTTTATACTACACCTTAAAGCTCGGCTATAGCTTCCGCGAAAAAAATCACTTCTTCTTACTCTTTGCACCCCTGAGTGTAAATTATGAAGGCGCCGCACCATTTGACATCAGGTATCAAAACACAACCTTTCTTCAGGGTCAAAACATAGATGCATATTATAAATTTAACAGCTATAGACTGACCTACCGCAGAGATGTTTACAGCTGTGAAAAATGGCTTTTGGGTATCGGTTTTACTGCTAAAATCCGGGATGCTGAAATCCGTTTAACAGCTGATGATATCAGTGATTTTAAAGATGACTTAGGCTTTGTTCCCTTGTTGAATTTGTATGCTGAATATAATTTCAACAATTGGTCAGCATTTTTTGAAGGCGACGGTTTGGCCGGTGGACCAGGAAGAGCTTTTGACCTTTATCTGGGTGGTAAAGTGCCAGTTAATGACTATCTGAAGATAAAGGCAGCCTACCGAATGGTAGAAGGTGGAGCAGACGTAAGTTCTGTTTACAACTTTACCATGCTGCATTTCGCCAATTTGGGTTTGATTATAACGCTATAAAAAGAAAAGTATGGAAACAGAAAATATGGAAGTAAAAAAAGAGGATATCCCGGACAGAAGGCCTTTATTATTGGGCCTGGGTTTCGGTATCCTTTTCGGCTTTCTGCTGCACAAAGGCGGGGCAACCCAATACAATGTGATTGTAGGGCAGTTGCTGCTCACCGACTTTACGGTTCTGAAAATCATGCTTTCAGCGGTAGCAACCGGTATGATAGGCATATACTTTATGAAATCGCTGGGCTGGATTGAGCTTTCGCTCAAGAGTGGTTCAGTGGGTATGAACGTGATAGGCGCATTGATTTTTGGTGTTGGCTTTGCCGTGTTGGGTTATTGCCCCGGTACCATTGCAGGCGCCATTGGCAACGGCTATCTGGACGCAATGACCGGCGGATTGGTGGGCATTCTTTTTGGCACATGGATTTTTGCCCTCATGTACCCCAAACTCAAGGATGGCCTCCTGAAAATGGGTGACTTCGGTGATATAACCCTGCCCCGCCTGCTAAAGGTAAACGACTGGGTGGTGGTGGTGCCTGTGGTTGCACTGATTGTGCTGTTGCTGTTTTGGATTGAGAGTGCAGGATTTTAAAAACTACAGCTTATGGAGGTTGATCTGAGAATTATTTTTGAATATCTTTACATTGCCATTGGTACTATTGGTGTGGCAATTATTGTATGGGGAGTGATTTTAACCGTTTTCCGGTTGTTGAAGCTGGAATTCAGCAGGTTTAAGCATAAGTCCATATACCGTGAGCGGGAATCGGTGAGGCATCTGTTTGCTTCATACCTTTTGCTTGCATTGGAGTTTCTAATTGCGGCAGATATTATTGTTACGGTAATACACCCAACATTCGAGGAGATTGCCATTCTGGCCAGCATAGTGGCCATCAGAACGGTGATAAGCTACTTTCTGGAAAAAGAAATTGATAAATTCAATAAAATTGATTAAATCTTAAGCAAACAGTCTGATTCATTAAACGTTGCAGGCTGATATTTATTAATCCTAAAATTTTAAAGCCATGAATAGAAAAGAAAAAGCAAAAAAACAGATTGATGAAATGGACGACCAAATCAAAGTATGGGAAGCCAAAATTGATAGTGTTAAAGCAGAGTCAAAAGCAAAGTATAAAGAGAAACTGGCTGCTTTGAAAGCCAAAAGAAATGAAGTAAAAGCAAAGTATGACGAGCTGGCTACTGCAT
>PXAU01000294.1 GCA_003567075.1 Trueperaceae bacterium | reverse complement strand
GACGAGATGGCCGCCATCCACGGCTTGGATCGTGGGGAGCGCCTGGTCGACGACGTGGACATCGACTGGGAGCGTTGACGCCGGCGCGGTCGCCGAGCGCAAGCGTACCCAGCGGAAGCGAGCCCAGCGCGCCGTGGCTCAGTAGCGAAGGTCGGTCTGGCGCCAGCGGCAGCCGGTCCAGCGGAACGTCGCCTCGGCTGTCCCGGCGGCCTCCACGAGCTCGCCAGCGAGCCTCGCCCGTGCGCTCCCCGAGTACCGGATGCGGACCTCGGCCACGTCGCCGTCGATGCGCTCCTCGAGGATCGCGTAGCGGTAGCGCAGGTCGCGGTAGGCGTTGCCGTACAGCGCTACGCCCTCGCGCACGAAGGCCCGTACCGCCGCGTCCACGTCCCTGGCCAACACCTCGGGATCGGGATCGCCCGGCACGCACGCCGAAGCGCTGGTGCCGCGAGCCTCGAGTCGCGACGGACCGTCGGCCTCATCCCGCCCCTCGGGCAGGTCGAAGGCTAGCGAGTAGCTGAACCCCACGCTCACGTGCGGCGCCCAGACGCTGGTTCCGGCGAGGCTGGCGCGTGCTGCGCCGCCCTCGAGATCGAGCCGCCAGTGGGCACCGAGCGGCACGTGGGCCCCCACCACCGCATGGGGGGTCACGCTACCGACGTACGTGTCGGCGCCGATGCCCAGGTAGAAGGGCAGCGGCGACGGCAGCGGCGGGTACCAGCGGGCCTGCGCCCCGAAGGCCACACCCACGCTGCCCCACGCGCCGCGAAGCGCCACGCCGAACTGCTCCGCCCGCAACGCGACGCCTAAGCCCGCGCTGCGGTACGCCGGGAGGCCGCCGTGCAGCGAGACCGACAGGCTGGCGGGCGACCGCTCGACGGCGCCTTCGATCTCATGCAGCGCGGCCCCATCGGCGCCACCCTCCGCGTCACCCTCGGCCACGGCGAGGCCGGCCGCGAGCACGAGCGCGAGGACCGCGGCGGCCGTCGCGAGCAACGAGGGCCACGTCCGACGCGCCCTCACGCGTCGACCCCGCTGCGATCCCAGCGCTCACGGATGAGGCTGGACGACACGTCCGCTCGAAAGGCGTCTTCGGGCAGCGCCTCGAACAGGTCCGCGTGCACACGCGGCACGTCGAGATCGGCCAGGGTCACGAAGCGCGTGGCGGCCTCGTCGCTCGCTCGACCAGGACCGACGCCAGCGCCACCGGCCTCGACCGGCAGCCGCCGTCCGGCCACCAAGAAGCGGCTCCCATGCTTCCGGACGAGCGAGAGCGCGGTGTCGCGGTCGTGATCGCTCGAGTAGTAGCGGGGTGTCAACACGCGCGCGGCGGTGTCGACGCCCAGCACGAAGATCGATCCTGGGTAGAGCGCAGCCTTGTGCGAGAACAGCGCCACGCCAGTGATGAGCAACGGGGCGTGGCCTTGGAACTGCGTCGCGCGGCGGTAGAGCTCGAGCTGCTCGAGGGCGGGCTTCTCGGCGTTGCGCGGCGCGAGCTCGAAGGCCACCGGGCGGCCCACGTGCGCCTGCGCCGCGGCGGCCAAGCCCAAGTGCCCCTCGTGCAGCGGGTTGAAGGAGCCCGAGACGATGGCGATGCCGCCGCTCGGCCAGGGTAGGCCGGTGCTCAGTTCGCCGGCCGGCGTGAGCGCCACGTGCTCGCGGCGCCCGGCCAGCAGTTCCGCCAACGGCGCGGCCGGCTCGAACGTCTCTTCGAGCCCTTCGCCCTCGCGCAGCGCCAGACGCCGACGGTGCAGGACCCCACAGCCGCTGGCGGCGGCATGCACCACCAGGGTCGACACCAGCCGCTCCTCGGCGTCGCGATCGCGCTCCCCCTTGCGCAGCGTGAGCGCCGCCGAATGGCGCCCCAACGCCCCTTCGGTCGCCACGCAGGCCCGATGCTCACCACGCTTCCTGCGATCGGTGGCGATGGCGGCGGTGCAGCCGACGCCGATCACGGCGACGCCCTCGGGGGCCAGCGAGCGGGCGCGAAGGGAGGCGCGGCGCGCCAACGCAGCCGCGACCTCGGGCGAGACGGCCTGCGCAGCGCTCGCGTCGGCTGACGACCGCTCGCCCGACGCCATCTCGCCCGGCGCCTCGCGCCCCGCGCTGTCGGGATCCGTCACGGCGTCCTCGAGCGAGCCGGCGGCGTAGCGGTCGACCGCCTCGAGCACGGTGCGCGAGGAACCGCCCACGGCGTGCAGCCAGGCCAACGCTTGGCTGCCGGCGCCAGCGAACTCGTACACCAGCATGGTGGGCGACGCGTGCATGGCACGAATCAAGTGCTGCAAAGCCTCGGTCACGCCGTCATCATCCCACGACCAGCGTCCAGCCACGACACGTACCCGACGGGCCGCGCGCCGAGCGGCGAGCATGTGACACTCTCGTGACACTTCTTGCCCCGGCGACGGCCTAGGCTTGACGTTCGTGGATGGCCTCTCCCTCATCGGCGTCTCGCACCGCCGCGGTGGGCTCACCGCGCTCGAGGCTTGGCATGAAGCGTTCCCCCCGACCTCGCTGGCCGAGCGCCTGTGCCGCGCCGGCGTCCACGCCTGGGCGCTCGTCGCCACGTGCAACCGCTGGGACGTCGTGCTGGTGCGGCCTCCAAGCGTGAGCCTCGAGCGCGTGCGACGAATCCTGACACCGGCAAGCGCCTGCTGCCGACCCTACGCCTACGATGGCGAAGCGGCGCTCGAGCACCTGGCGCGGGTGGCGGCCTCGCTCGAGTCGCTCAACCCTGGCGAGGACCAGATCATGCGGCAGGTCCGCGACGCGTACGCCAGCGCGCGAGCGGCGGGCCGGGGCCACGCCGAGCTGGCCTTCGCCTTCGACACCGCGCTTCGCTTGGCCAAGCGGGTGCGTCGTGAGGTCGCCCTCGCGCCCCTCAACACGTCGCTCTTCAGCCTCGCCCGCGGCGACGCCGAGGCCTCCTTGGCGTCCGGTGGCACGGCCGTCGTGCTGGGCGCGGGCGAGATCGGTGCCTTGGCGGCCCGGTCGCTGGTCGGCCTGCACGGCGTCGAGCTGACCATCGTCAACCGCGACGCGGAGCGCGCGGCATCGCTGGCCGCCCAGCTGGGTGCCGTCCACCGCCCGTTGGCAGCGTTCGTCGAGGCCCCGAACCCGGCGCGTGTCCTGGTGGTGGCCGCGCCCTTGCGCAACGTGCTCGATGCGGCCTTGTTGGCACGGATCGACGGTCTGCGCCTGGTCGTCGACCTCGGGGTCCCGCGCAGTGTCGATGCCATCGCCGTGCCAGACGGGGTGCGGCTGCTGGACGTGGCCAGCCTGGAACAGGCTGGTGCGGCCAGGCGCTCCGCCCTCTCGGACCGCCTGGCCGTCGCCGACCGGCTCCTGCGAGAGGGGCTCGACGAGGCCGTCGGCGCCTGGAACGAGCGTCTGCTGGCACCCGCCATCCGAGCCCTGGTCGACCACTACCTGGCCTTGGTGGGCGACGCCCTGCCGCCGCGCGACGCCGAGCGCTTGGCCCGCGCCGTTGCGCGGGTCCCGATCAAGGGTTTGCGCGCGGTCGCGCGCGAGCATGGCCTGGCAGCCGCCGCCACCTTCCTGAGCGAGACGGGGTTGCCGCCGTCGGTCTCGGACGAGGTCCGGCGTGGCGCCTGAGGCGCCGGTACGGATCGCCACACGCGGAAGCCAGCTCGCGTTGTGGCAGGCCCGGAACGTGGCCGACGGCCTGGCGGCGCTCGGCTTGGCCAGCGAACTGGTGCTGGTGGAGACGGCCGGCGACCGCTCGCACGCGCCGATTCCGAGCCTGGGCGTAGGCGTCTTCACGAAGGCGGTACAGGCTGCGCTGCT
>PXAU01000381.1 GCA_003567075.1 Trueperaceae bacterium | reverse complement strand
GGTCTTCACTAATGACATTGCCATCTCCATCCGTCCAGTTCAGGAAAACCATCCCTTCTTTGGGCGTGGCTTTAAGTGTGATTGTCTGACCAGGCATTAGTTTATAAAAACCCTCCGTGGGATATATTGTGCCGCGATCATCGTAGTTGACTGATAGGCTAAGGGTACTGTAACCAGCTCCCTCTGCATCCAAGTTCGCAAAATTAGCAGTAAGTGTTACATTTCGAGCAGGCATTGTATAGATAAATGAAGTCTCACCACTGACAAAAAAATCATCAGCGTCAGACCAGTTGACAAACTCGTAGCCTTCGTTTAGAGAGGCTTTCAGGTTAATATTCTGATTTACATGATACGCTCCTTCTCCTTCAACACTGCCACCCTTTGCTGGCTCTGCAAACAGGAACAGTGAATACAGATCGAAGGTTTGTTGTATACCATATTGAATGCTTCCTTCCTTCGATGAATGAAAGGTGTATGCAGGCAGACCACTGGATCGCTGTATTGATCCATTTGCACCAGTAGCTTCACCTCCTGTGGATACAACGCCTTGTTGTGCGTACAACAATAGTGGGAAAAGAAGCAATAGAAACAGTGAAATTTGTTTCATCGGGATTGTATTTGTTGTTGATAGGCGATTATTAATTCTGTAAACATACGAATAAACTCCACAAACACCAAATACATATAGGTTTTTATATTTGTCTATTTTTTCTGGTCAATAACTCTTCTATATATTCAAAACAAGAAAAAAATTAGACTATTCCCCAATCAGATCCTTCTGTTCACCACGCCAATTGTATCTTCCAGCCAATTTTCTCGGATGATGCCTCCTTGTGGTCTATCCTGGAAATTCTTCAACAAGAACCCAAGCATAAAAAAACCACCCGCCACAGTGAGTGCCTTGCAGCACAAACAGCTCGCAACCTCGAAAAAAGAAGATATCAGCTTTGTCACAAAGCCGGACTTATCGTTTAATCAGCCTTTCCACACCAACTTTCTCTCCCTGTGTAACCCGTATGATGTACATTCCCGGCTGGTGACCTTCCAGGGATAGTGAATTTACTTTCTGCAATGGCAGATGGTCGCTCACCAGGCGCTTACCCAACATGTTCAGAACTTCCACTACGATATCTTCATACTGGTCAATGGTTTCCAACTCCAGGGTGAAGGTACCATCGGTTGGATTTGGGTACACCTTGAAAAACATATCCTCACGGGTACGCTGGGGGATCTCCGGCACAGTGACAATGACCTCCTCCTGATCCAGTTCTTTATATCTGTAATGTACGATTAACTCCCAGGTGTTGTTATCCACCTTGTTATAATGGGTGTTGCATCCTCTGTTTGGTGACATATTACCCCAAGTCCTGCCGGCATCCATATGGAAAACCACTGTACCGCTTGCACCATTGGCAAAAGTCAACCCTGTACGTTCATAACTGTATGTTCCTCCTGTGCTTCCCGAACCCTCTGAATAATCTTCCTCTCCAGTTCCTGTTGTCGGGCTATATATTCGGGATCTTTGTTCTGGCAGCCATCCGTAATTTGCAGTTGTCATTGTATATGAAACATCTACACCGGATATTGCGTAACCATTTGGAATTGTGACTGATAATATGCCTGGACAGGAAGATGGCCCTACCCATGGCTGGCCGTAGTCAGTAGAAATATCTCCCAGTGAATATACCTTTGTGATCGAACACGCCACACAGTTTAAATATTGTACATAGAGGTCCCGGTCGACAAATTGTTGGACTCCACAATTGCTGTTTGTATGTACATGCACCCTGACTGTCCCGCTAAATGTTGCCGTCCATGAAACGGGTGATTGCCCTGTATGAAGGATCTCGTTCGAGCTGTTTGTAATGGTGATATAATCTGAGGTATTGGTGCTCCTGAACCGGTATTTTTCCCCGCTCACAACTGAATTAACCACACTAAACTCTCCTGCCCAGATTCCGGCTACGATTAACAATTCAACACCATCATTTGGGGCATTAATTCCTTGGCCAATAGATGATTGGGCGATACAGCCTACTAAAGCAGTAATTCCAGTTCCACTTACAGAAACATTCCCCGATGTGGCGCCTGATGATGAATTGCTCACATTGCCCGTTACCTGGCCTGTGGTAGTGGGATTGAACCTTACGTAAATGGTTCTGTTTACGCTCCCACCGCTCGGACTTACCGTTACTGAGCTTCCATATCCACTATTAAGGTTCAATGACACCTGGTACTGGTTGGGGGCATTCACGGTAACATTTTCAGTGAGATTACTCCCTGTTAATGCATAACTTTGGGATACTGAACTGGTGTTTTCCTGAACGTTACCAAAAGAAAGAGATGTGGGTTCGACTGCAAGAGTAGGGGTTTCTAGGGCACTAACCATAATTGATTTTGGTCTCCAGGGACTATCTCCACATGCATTTTTGGCTCTTACCCTTATCTCTCCTCCACTGGATCCAGCTGTTACATTTATTGACCTTGAAGTTGAACTACCACTCCACCCAGAAGGTAGTTGCCATTCATATTCAGTGGTGTCAGAAACAGCAGATACACTATAAGAATTCGTAGTTCCGGAGCAAACAGGTGAGGGTCCGGAAATAGTATCAGGTCGTGAAGGAGGGTTAATTACATTAAAAGAAAAAGTATTACTGAAATGACACCAATGACCATCGCTATTGGTTGGAGCGACCCTGTAATAATATGTACCTGGATTAGATAATTCTATATCATAATACGTATGACCACCAGTAAGAACATCTCCATAGGTAATATATGTTGAAAAATTGCTCAATGGTGATATTTGTAATCTATAATTTAGGTTTGGACCCATATTCTGCCATGAAATTCTAACACTTCCAGTGCACACATTTTGATTATTTGACGGACTTGCAGTAGAAGGGGCATCAACCCAAGTGCCATGATACCCACCCGGCGTAATCTTACAGGTCATTGCTTTATAGCCAGGGTTAGAGCTTCTGATATTCGCATAATTCCACCAGACAATATCATAAGATTCTGTTCCATTTATAAAAACACCAATGGGATCTCCTCCAACCCAGTGTGTATCATTATAAGCAACAATCGCAACTCTATGTCCTCCTTCATTATTGTATGGCCCTCCGGATGAGTTTAACGAATAATGTGTGACTCTTAGATTCATAGGGCGATTTGCACTAATTTCACTTTTTATGGTAGAATAGTTATGGGGCTCCCCGCAACTTTGATTATAAGAAAAGTTTAAACCCAGGTAAGTATTCGTGTATCTTGTGTAAGCTTCAGGCATTGTATGCGATCCGGACTCCCAACTCCAACAATTTACAGGAGTACCTCCATTACGAAAATCATAATCTAAATCCTCTGCTAACAGATGAAGCGCATTTTCCGGCCCAAAACGGATATTCCGATCTCCCCAACCAGGAATATTTGCAGTGTAATTTATTCCTGGAAATGTCGAGAATCCAGCTGTTGAAGAATTATAGTTTCCTGTTTTCCAGGCAAATGGAACCAGGTTCCAATAACCCTGATCATCATAAAAAAAAAGTGCCGATGCTGCCGCCATCACGGCACATGAATTGCCAGCAGGAAGCACATTGGTCCAGTCCTGTTGCCGAAAATTAGGAACGTTTGGAATAGTATGAGAAGATGGAATGGATTTGTCAAAACTCATTTTTTTTATATCATCAAGAGATAGCTCATATATATTTAACCAAATTGTTTCTGCTCTTTGCATTTTTTCTTCCTCAAGCAAAACATGGTTGTATTTATATTCTTCAATGTCGCTTTTGTTTATCTCGACTGAACGATTCAT
>PXAU01000037.1 GCA_003567075.1 Trueperaceae bacterium | reverse complement strand
GTTCGTGGCCACCGCGAACTACGCCCAGCAGATCCCCGAAGCGCTCATGGACCGCATGGAGCTGATCGAGTTCTCCTCCTACATCGAGCAGGAGAAGCTCGAGATCGCCAAGCGCTACCTGTTGCCGCGGCAGTTGCAGCAGAACGGCCTGCGTCCGCACCAGTTCTCGATCACCGACGGCGCCCTCTCGCGTGTGATCAACGCCTACACCCGCGAAGCCGGTGTCCGCAACCTCGAGCGGACCGTCGGCACCCTGGCGCGCAAGGCGGCGCGCAAGATCGCCCACGGCGACGTCAAGCGCGTGCGCCTCACCGAGCGCTCGCTGGAGGGCTACCTCGGGGCCGAGCGCTACGTGCCCGAGTCCGAGGCCGAGGAGAACCTCGTCGGCGTGGCCACCGGCATGTACTACACGCCGGTCGGCGGCGACATCCTCTTCGTCGAGACCAGCACCGCGCGCGGCAAGTCCGGCTTCGTGCTGACCGGCCAGTTGGGCGAGGTGATGAAGGAGGCGGCCCGCGCCGCGCTCACCTACGCCAAGGTCAACGCCGAGCGCTTCGGCATCGAGCGCGAACGCCTCGAGGAGAGCGAGATCCACATCCACGTCCCGGCGGGCGCTACGCCCAAGGAGGGCCCGTCGGCCGGCATCGCCCTCGCCACCTCGCTCATCAGCGCGCTCACCGGCGTGCCGGTGCGCAAGGACGTGGCGATGACCGGCGAGCTGACGCTGCGTGGGCGCGTGCTGTCGATCGGTGGCCTGCGCGAGAAGATCCTCGGCGCCAAGCGTGCCGGCATCACCCACATCGTGTACCCGGCCAAGAACTCTGCCGACATGAAGGACATCGCCGGGCACCTCAAGCGCTCGCTGCAGTTCCACGAGGTGGACAACCTCGACGAGGTGCTGGACGTCGCGCTGGTCGGCGGTCTGGCGGCGCTCGAGCAGCAGGGCGAGCAGGGCGGCGAGCGCGGTGACGACAGCGGCGGCAAGCCCGGCGGCGGACGCGGCAAGACCAGTCGGCAGCGCCGCGGCAAGCGCGGCGAGGTGCCGGCGCAGGCCTGACCGCGCAGGCCTGACGGCGTAAGCCTGCCGGCGTAAGCCTGACCGCGCAGGCCTGACCGCGTAAGCCTGCCGGCGCAGATCCGGCGGCACGCGCGTGGCACGATGACGCGCCCGGCCCCGAGGCGATAGGGTGTGCGCATGCGTACACCCCTGATCGCCGGCAACTGGAAGATGTACACCACCCCCTCCACCGCCACGGTGTGGATGCGAGCCCTGCTTGAGGACCTGACCAGCCAGGACGTGAGCCACGTCGAGCTGGTGCTGAACGTGCCCGCCACGCACTTGGCGGTACTGGCGCCGATCACGGCCGGCACGCCCGTCGCGCTCGGCGGCCAGGACGTATCGGCCCACGACGAGGGCGCCTACACCGGCGAGGTCTCGGCCGCCATGCTGGCCAACGCCGGCGCGCGCTACTGCGTCGTCGGGCACTCCGAGCGACGCCAGTACCACGCCGAAGACGACGCGCTGGTCGGCGCCAAGGTCGCCGCCTGCCTGGCCGGCGGCTTGATCCCCATTCTGTGCGTGGGCGAGGTGGAGTCGGAGCGCGAGGCCGGCGAGCACGAGGCCACGGTCATCCGGCAACTCACCGGCGCGCTCGAGGGCATCGACCTGAAGGACAGCGGCGACCTGGTCGTGGCCTACGAGCCGGTCTGGGCCATCGGTACCGGCAAGACCGCCACCGCCGACGACGCCCAAGCCATGGGCGCGGTGGCGCGCAGCTTCCTCAAGGGCCGCTACGGGCCGCTCGCCGACGCCGTCCGCATCCTCTACGGCGGCAGCATGAAGCCGTCCAACGCCGCCGAGCTGCTTGCCAAGGCCGACGTCGACGGCGGCCTGATCGGCGGCGCAAGCCTGAAGCGCGACCAGTACCTGGCCATCGCCGCGGCCGCCCCGCGGTGACGACCGCGCCCATCGAACGCGACGAGCCGTTCGACGCCGCGCGCCTCCAGGCCGAGGCGGCCGCCGCCGCGCCGGCCCTGCTCGACGCCGTGCGGGCGCGCTTGCCCGGCGCCGGTGCGGACGCGCTGCTCATCACCGCACCGCCCAACGTCCGCTACCTGTCGGGCTTCACCACCCCGGCCGACGGCCGCGTCCTCGTCACCGACGACGCCGCGTACCTCTTCACCGACGACCGCTACACGGTGCAAGCGGCCGAGGAGTCGTGGCTGGCCGAGCAGGTCATCGCGCGCGACTGGCTGCCGCGTGTGGCCGAGCTAGTGCCCGGCCAGCGGCTCGCGATCGAGGCGGAGCACCTGACGGTGGCGCAGCGCGCTACCCTCGAGCAGCACCTGGGTCGCGAGGTGGTCCCCACCGAGGGCTTGCTGCGGCCGCTACGGATGCGCAAGCGCGATTTCGAGATCGCCTGGCTGCGCGAGGCCGCGCGCGTCACCGACCAGGCCCTGGCCCAGGTGGTCGAGTCCCTGCTGCGGCCCGGCGTGCGCGAGCTGGACCTGGCCTTGGAGCTCGAGCGCGCCATGCGCGCTGCCGGCGCGGACGGGACCTCGTTCGAGATCATCGTGGCCTCCGGACCTCGCAGCGCCATGCCGCACGGCGTCGCCTCGCGCCGCCGGATCGAGGCTGGCGACCTGGTGACCATCGACATGGGCGCGCGCGTGGGCGGCTACCACGCCGACATGACCCGGGCCATCGGGGTCGGTCGCGTGCGCGAGCCGCTTGCCGACTGGTACCGCAGCGTGCTGGCGGCGCAGGAGGCCGCCGTGGCGGCGGTCGCGCCGGGCGTCAGCGGTCAAGCGCTCGACGCGCTCGCGCGCGAGCACCTGGTCGAGGCCGGGCTGGCGGAGCACTTCAGCCACTCGCTCGGCCACGGCACCGGGCTGGCCGTGCACGAGGGCCCCACGCTCAGCGCGCGCTCGCAGGACACGCTCGAGCCGGGCATGGTCGTCACCGTCGAACCAGGCGTATACGTCGCGGGCCAGGGCGGCCTCCGGATCGAGGACCTGGTGCTGGTGAGCGACGACGGCCACGAGGTGCTCTCGCGCAGTCCCAAGGCCTACCGCGAGCTGGCGTGAGTGCCGCCGCCCTGGTCGTCAAGTACGGTGGCAACGCCATGACCGACGCCGACGAGCGGCGCGCGGTCCTGGCCGACGTGAGCGCGCTGGCAGCGGCGGGGTCGCCACCGGTGCTGGTCCACGGCGGCGGGCCGACCATCGCCGCCGAACTCGCCGCGGCCGGCATCGCCAGCCGCTTCGAGCGCGGCTTGCGCGTCACCACGCCCGAGAGCCTGCCGGTGATCGAACGGGCGCTCACCATGCTCGGCAAGCAGCTCGCCAGCGAGCTGGGCGACGCGGTGGCGCTCACCGGCCGCGACGCGCGCCTCCTCGTCGCGCGTCGCGTCGATCCGGCCTTGGGTGAGGTCGGTAGCGTCGACCAGGTGCGCGTCGCGCTCGTGCGGGCGCTGCGAGAGGTTGGGCTCGTGCCGGTGATCGGCTGCATCGCGCTGGACGCGGCCGGGGCGGTCCTGAACGTGAACGCCGACGACGTAGCCGGCGCGGTCGCGGCCGCCTTGGGCCTGCCGTGCGTCTTCCTGACCAACGTACCCGGCGTCCTCGACGACGTGCGCGACCCGAGCTCGCGTGTCGACGAGATGACGAGGGCCCAGGCGCTCGCGCGGATCGCCGACGGACGTATCGCGGGCGGCATGATCCCGAAGGTCGAAGCTGCCCTGGCGGCGCTCGAGCGTGGTGCGCCGGCCGCCGTGATAGCCGACGGCCGCGTCGCCGGCGAGCTCACCCGTGTCGCG
>PXAU01000129.1 GCA_003567075.1 Trueperaceae bacterium | reverse complement strand
GGCAGTCCCGCAGCGCCCGCGACGGTGCATCCGCTGGACGAGTCTTGGGTCGGTGCCGACCCGCGCTTGCTCGCGCGGTTGCCCCGGTCGCGGCCCGCGCCGGTGGTGCCCCTGGAGCTGCCCGTGGCGGAGCTGCCCGTGGCGGAGCGGTCCGCGGGCGACCGGGCGACGGGTGCGCTGGCGCCGGGCGAGCACGCGGCGGGCGACCGCGCGCCGGGCGAGCCGACCGCGGCAGCACCGGCGCTGGCCCAGCCAGCATCGACCGCGACGCCGACGTCCGCGGTGCACCCGCTGGCGGTGGTGCTCGAAACGCTCGACGCCGCGTATCTCGTGCTCGACCTGGGCGGGGTCCCGCTCACGCGCGCTGAGACCATCGCGCGGCCGTTCGTGCGGCGCGTGCAGCGCGAGCGACCGCAGCGCGCGATGCGCATGGAGTCGCTGCTGCACACGCTCTTCGCGCTGGGTCTCATGCGGCCGCCGCCGCGTTCAGGTGGCGGCCGCGCGCCCCCGTGGCCGCTCGACCGCGAACGGTTCCTCGCGCTGCTGCGGGCACCGCCCCACCTCGCGTACGCGTCGATCGTCGACGCCGCCTGCCGCGTCGGCGACGGCCTCGTCGACGTGCGCTGGAGCGAGGGGCTCTACGGTGCCGCCCCCGCCAATGCCCTCCGGTACGCGGTGCTCGACGCCCTGCCCGCCCTGCCGAACCATCCCGTCGAGCTCGAGGCGGCCGCGGCGGCGCTGTGGCGCGGCCCACTCCTGCGCGTGTTCGGCTGGGGCGATCGGGAGGACTCGGCCAGCGACTTCGGGCGGCGGCAACCACCCGAGGTCGCCGCCGTCCTGGCCGGCACGTGCGTGCGCCTCGGGCTGCTGGCCACGAGCGCGCCGCTGCCGGAGCGCGGGGGCGCGGCCGGCGGCCCACCCGCGCCACAGGCGATCGCGCCGGCGCTCGGGGCGCACCGATACGCTGCGGTCCGCGCACGTTCGCTCGGGCACGGCGGACCGGAGGACGCCGACGGCCATCCCGGCGCTACCGATCCCGGCGCTACCGATCCCGGCGCTACCGATCCCGGCGCTACCGATCCCGGCGCTCCGGGGGTCGCTGCCCCTGCGCCCGGCGACCCGCTGCCGCTCGTGGTGCAACCGAACTTCGAGGTGCTCGCCTACCTCGACCGACTCGATGCCGACGCGGTGGCCGCGTTGGCGTGCGCCACCGTCACGCGCCTCGACGCGCACACGGCGACGTTCGTGCTCGACCGCTGGAGCGTCAACCGAGCCCTCGACCTCGGGCGCGACCTCGGTTGGGACGTCGACGGCGTGCTCACCGGCCTGCGTGCGCACGCGGGGGCGCTGACCGAGAGCGTCGAGCGCACGATCCGCGACTGGGCCGCGCAACGCGAGCGCTTGCGCGTCACGATGGAGGCGCGGCTCGTCGAGTACCCCGACGCGGCGGCTCGCGACGCCGGCCTGGCGCGTCTGCCGGGCGCCCGGGCGGTCGGCGAGCGCTTCGCGCTCATCGCGCCGAGCACGAAGACGCCCGAGCGCGAGCGGCACCGCTACACCGAATCACCCGAGCAGCGCATCGTCATCGACCGCTCGGGCACGCTGCGCATCGACGGTCGGCTCGACCTCGCCGGCCGCGTCGTCGTGCACGCCCTCACGCGCAGCGGACCGCGCGGGCGGCTGGTCTTCGATCCCGAGGCCATTCGCGCTGGTCCACTGCCGGGCGGCTGGCGCGACGTCCTCAAGGCACGCCTCGCGCGTCCGGCGCCACCGAACGTGGATGTGCTGCTGCGCGCCTGGAGCGGCGATGGGCCGCGCCCTGTGCTCGAGAGCGTCACGCTGTTCCGACACCCGAAGGCGTCGGCGTGGGCGCAGCACCCGCGCGTCGCGCCGCACCTCGGTGCCGCGCTGAACGACACCACCTACCTGGTGGCGCCCGAGTCGGTCGGTCCGCTCACCGAGGAGCTGCAGGCACTCGGCGTCACGCTCGACGCGGCCGCGGCACCCGCTGCCGCCGCGACTACCGCCGCGACGCCAAACGCGACGCCCGGCGCGACGTCCGGCGCGGCGCCAAACGCGACGCCCGGCGCGATCGCCCCCGTGACAGGAGCGGCCGGCGACGGGCTCGTCGCAGGGCTCAGCACGCGCCGAACCCGCGAGCGGCTCGAGGAGGCGATCGCCGCCGGCCACGACGTCGAGCTGCGTTACGCGGTGGAACGCGAGCGCTACGGCCGCTACGGTCGCGTACACCGCTCGCGTGGCCGCACCCGCACGGGGCGCTTCACGCCGCTGGAGGTCACCTACCGCGGCTCGCTGCCCTACCTCCACGCGCTACCGCTCGACGGCGAGGACGACGACGAGGAGGAGGTCATCCGCATCGGCTACATCAAGGCGATCGCGCTTCGCCCCTGAGGCCGAGGCGGTCGCTGTGCGCCGGTGACGCCCAGGCGCACGGCCTGTCGCGTCGACGTCACCCGTTCGGGGTCGGATCAGGCGTGCGGCCGCACGTGATCGCGCACGCGTGCTACCGGCATCACCTCCGCACGACCCGCAGCATCTGGCGCACTGCGCCGAGATGGTACGCGAGGTGCACGACGTGACTCATGACCCGTAGGATGCGCTCGTGCTGCCATTCCGGGTTCGCGCGGAGGCGCGCAGCAACACGGTCCGCGACGGTGACTAACCGCTGGCGCTGGCGCACCCACGCATCGTCGTCGACCTCGTCCGGTAGGAAGGTCGAGGGCCAATCCACTTTCGGATCATCTCCACTGAGGACCTCTTCGAGGTACTCCAGCGAGCGGATCGCGTGCGCCGTCTGGCCGGCGATGGAGGTGGCGCCAGGCGCGATGGGGCGGGATGCGCTGGCGGCATCGACCGCCGCCAGGGTCTGAGCCCACCCGGCAGCCGGATCGAGAACGTGCGTGTCCGTGCCTGGGCGCACCTGGCCCAGGATCTCGTCCCAGAGCTCGAACAGGGCGGCGTTCACGGTGGTGGCAGGGATGTCGTGCGGCATGACGTCCTCCTGGCTCGCGCGCAGTGCTGATCAGCTCCACCGATCGGCCATCAGCTCGATGACGGCGCATAGCGCTGCGTCTGGTGACACGGCGAGTGTAGCGCTGGTCGGATGGAGGGCAGGCTCGCTGCTGCTGGCCGGCCGACGCCAGCAGTTTCGAGTCGCCGAGGCAACCCCGAGGAGGCGCACACGTCCAACGGCGGGTCGGCCCATGCGAAGATTGGGCACCACCATGACCCTCGCCACGGCGCACGCGAACCTCGATCCGCCCCCGAACGACGCGCGCGCGGCAGCTTGGATGCGGAATCCCGGCGTTGATGGCGCCGGCGCCACGGAGGTGCACGATGCGTAGGGCCGACCGGCGGATCACCGAGGCGGAGGCGTGGGGCATCCTCGAGCGGGGCGCGTACGGCGTCCTCAGCACCGTCGTCGCGGACGGTGTGCCGTACGGCGTGCCGCTCAGCTATTGCGTCCTGGATGGTGCCATCTACCTGCACTGCGCGCTCGAGGGTCGAAAGCTCGACGGCCTCGTCCGTGTGCCGCGCGTGTCGTTCTGCGTCGTCGGCGCGACGCGTGTGCTGCCCGAGGCGTTCGGCACCCTCTACGAGAGTTGCATCGTCGAGGGCGCGGCGCAGGAGGTGTACGGCGATGCGAAGCAGGCCGCGCTCGAAGGGCTCGTCGGCAAGTACGCCGCCGGGTTCGAGGACGAGGGCCTGCGCTACATCGACGCCCGCAGGGGCGAGACGCGGGTGTTCCGCATCGACGTCGTCTGCCTGTCCGGGAAGGCGCGGCGGGCGTAAGCCTCGTCG
>PXAU01000047.1 GCA_003567075.1 Trueperaceae bacterium | reverse complement strand
CGTCGGTTCCGTCATCGTTCCTCCCGGCGCGCGCTGCGCAGGCGCCACAGGTCCCATGCCGCCAGGGCGAGCGCCGCCGCGATGAGCACCTGGACCACCAGCAGCACGTCGTGCAAGGCGCCCACCTGTGCCGCCACCGGCATGGCGGTGGCGTCGCTGCCGACCGGCGCATCGGCGCGCGCCACCGCGCGCGCTGCCCACACGCTCGCGAGCACCGCCACGCCCAGCACCTGACCGAAGTTGCGTGTCAGCACCAGCAGGCCGCTGGCGGTGCCCGAGCGGGCCCGCCGCACCGCGCCCATGATGGCGCTGTTGTTGGGCGTCTGGAAGGTGCCCATGCCCAGACCGACGGGCAGGAAGCTGAGGAGGTACACGGGCACCGTCGTGTGCTCGTCCAGGCGTCCCACCAGCAGGTAGCCGACCAGGATGCTGCTCAGGCCGAGCACCGTCACGGGCCGCTCGCCGAAGCGATCGGCCGCCCAGCCCGCTACCGGCGCCGCCACCACGAGCACCATCGGCACGACCGCCATCAGCAGCCCCACCTGCCGCGGCGCGTAGCCGAGCACGTTCTCGAGGAAGAAGGGCATCAAGAGGATCACGCCGGAGATCGAGACGAAGGTCGCCAGGCCGGTGAGAAGCCCGATCGTCAGCGCGGGTGCGCGGAAGAGGCGCAGGTCCACCACCGGTGCTGCCGAGCGTCGCTCGACCAGCACGAAGGCGACGCCCAGGCCGGCAGCGGCGGCGAAGAGCGCGCTCACCAGGGGATCGGTGAAGCCGCGGGCCTGGCCGCTGGTGAGTGCCAGCGACAACGCGAACAGCGCCAGCACGACGGTCACGGCGCCGGGGACGTCGAAGCCGTGGGCATCATCTGGCGCTTGGCGCGGCACGACCCGGTACGCCAGGTACCAGCCTGCGGCGACCACGAGCACGCCGCCGGCGAACACCCAGCGCCACGACAGCAGGTCGCTCACCAGCCCACCCAGGCTCGGCCCGAACACCACGCCCGCGGACATGACCGCGCCGTTCACGCCGAGCGCGCGCCCGCGCACCTCGGTGGGGAAGACGTCGGTCACCAAGGCCAACCCGAGCGAGGTGAGCACCGCGCCACCCACGCCCTGGAGCGCCCGTACCAGCACCAGGAACTCGATGGTCGGCGCCAACGCGCATGCCGCCGAACCGAGCCCGAAGGCCACGAAGCCGCTCAGGAACACGCGACGCTTGCCGAGCACGTCAGCCAGGCGCCCGATCACCGGCAGCAGTGCCACCGACGCCAGCAGGTACGACAACACCACCCACTGCACGGTCGCGAAGGGGGCCTCGAAGGCCTGCACGAGGCCTGGGAGCACCACGTTGACCCCGGTCGCCATGACCGAGGCAGCGAAGGCGCCGAGGGCCGAGGCCGCCAGCACCATGCGGCGCCGATGGGGTGTGAATCGGTCGGGCTGCGGCTGCATCCGCTGGCATCACACCACGTGCGGGACCCGAGCGACGCGGGGCTGTGGCTAGACTGGGGCGTGCCCTCGCTCGCCGAACTCCGGGACCGGCTGCGGCGGCCGCTGGAGCGCGAACTCGCCACCGGCTGCCGCGACACCGTGGTCGTGGGCGGGCTCGAGCGCATGCTGGCGCAGCTCGCTGGACCGCTGGACGACGTGACCGCGCTGCTCGATGGCTACGGCGCGCTCACGCCGGACCAGCGCCGGCCGGTGCTGGAGGCCGCGCTCGAGCGGCTCGCGCCTGCAGGCGACGGCGCCGAGCGGGGCGTGCCCGGACCTTCTGCGGCACGAGGCCGGACGCGAGCAGCTGCCAACGCCGCCCCACACGAGGATGCCGAGGCGATGCTCGACGTCCCGCTCGAGGCGCGGGCGCTGCCACTCGCTGCGCACGCACCGCGGAAGCTGCGCGAGCTGGGCATCGAGCGCTACCGCGACCTGCTGGAGCACGCGCCGCGACGTTGGGAGGACCGCCGCACGCTGCCGAGCTTCGCCGCGGCCGCGGCGCTGGAGCAGGCCACCGTGGCCGGCACCCTGCTGGGGCGCAAGGCGCTCCCGACCAGGCGCGGGCTGCACGTGCTGCGGGCCGTCCTGGAGGATCGTCACGGCGAGCGCCTCGGCGCGGTGTGGTTCAACCAGCCGTGGCTCGAGCGCCAGCTCTTCCCGGGCCAGCGCCTGGTGGTGAGCGGCCGGGTGAAGCGCCGCGGGCGCCAGCTCGAGCTGGTAGTGAGCGGCTTCGAGGTCGACGAGGAGGGGCCCAGCCTCTCCACCGGCCGTATCGTTGCCATCTACCCGACCACCCAAGGCACCAGCCAGGCCTACCTGCGGCGCAGCGTCGACGCGCTCCTGCGCGCCCTGCCGCCCTTACCCGACACCTTGCCCGCGAAGCTCCGCGACGAGCTGGGCCTGGTCAGCAGCGATCGCGCCTGGCGCGACCTCCACCAGCCGCCCGACGAGGCAGCGCTGCGCGCGGCGCGCGAGCGCCTGACCTTCGAGGAGTACCTGCTGCTGGAGTTGCGGATGCTGCTCCTGCGCGATCCGGACGCGGCGGGCCGGCGCTTGTCTGCGCCTCAGGAGGTGCTCGACCGCTTCCGCGAGGCGCTGCCGTTCGCGCTCACCGGCGCGCAGGAGCGGACCCTGGGGGAGATCCTGCTCGACATGGCCGCCCCACGCCAGATGGCCCGGTTGCTCCAGGGTGACGTCGGCTCCGGCAAGACCGCCGTCGCCGCCGCCGCCGTGTGGGTCGCCACCCGCGCCGGGGCGCAGGCAGCGGTGATGGCGCCCACCGAGATCCTGGCGCGGCAGCACTACCTGAACCTCACCGCGCTCCTGTGGCCGCTCGGCTTGCGCGTCGACCTGCTCACCGGTAGCGTGGCGGGCCGCGAGCGCGAGGCGGTGCTCGCCCGCGTCGCCAACGGCCAGACCGAACTGCTCGTCGGGACGCACGCGCTCATCCAGGAGGGGGTCGCCTTCCGCGACCTGGGCTTGGCGGTCATCGACGAGGAGCATCGCTTCGGGGTCGAGCAGCGCCGCAAGCTGCTGATGCACCGCCCCGACGTGCTGGTGATGAGCGCCACGCCCATCCCGCGCTCGCTGGCGCTGACGCTCTACGGCGACCTCGACCTGAGCGTGATCGACGAGCTCCCGCCGGGCCGGCGGCCGGTGACCACCGAGCTCCGGCGTGCCAACGAGCGCCACGCCGTCTACCGCGAGCTGCTGCGCGACCTGAGCGCTGGTCAGCAAGCCTACGTGGTGGCGCCGCTCATCGACGACAGCGAGGCGCTCGACGAGGTCAGCTCCGCCACCCGGTTGGCCGATGAGCTGCGGGCGCTGTGGCCGGAGCGGGTGCGGCTGGCGCTATTGCACGGGCGCATGCCGGCGGCCGAGAAGGACGCCGTCATGGAGGCCTTCCGCCGCGGCGAGCGGGACGTGCTGGTGTCCACCACCGTCATCGAGGTGGGGGGGGACGTGCCGCAGGCAACCGTCATGGTGATCGAGAACGCCGAGCGCTTCGGGCTCGCGCAGCTGCATCAGTTGCGCGGGCGGGTCGGCCGCGGCGCCGCCCAGAGCCGCTGCGTCCTGATCGCCGGCGACGCCGGCCGCGAGACCATGAAGCGCCTGCGCATCGTCGCGAAGCACACCGACGGCTTCGTGATCGCCGAGCACGACCTGGAACTGCGGGGCCCCGGTGAACTGCGCGGCACGCGCCAGTCGGGCCTTCCCGACCTGCGCTTCGGTGACCTGAGCCAGGACCTGGCGCTGATCGAGCGCGCGCGCGAGGTGGCGCAGCGCATGCTGGCCGCCGACGCGCGCTTGGAGCGGCCTTGGGCCGCGCCGTTGCGTGCGGCGCTCCAGCGGCAGCAGCGCGCGGTGGGCTTCCGGGAGACGCTGTGACCACGGCGCGACGAGGAGCAGCGGGATGAGGCGTTGGCCGGGAGGTACGGCATGGGACGGTTGACGGAGGCGAAACCATGAGACTCCTCGGACGCTTGTTCATCGGCTTGCTGCTGCTGGGCTTGCTGCTGGGCTTCACCCTGCGCGGCCGCTGGCCACGGCGCCAGCTGCGCTGGCTGATCGCCATCTGCTTCGTGCCGGCCGTCCTGCACGCTGGGCTCGTGGCCTACGGCGCCCTCGACGAGGGGGTCGAGGCAGGCTGGGTCGGTCTCTACCTCGGCGTGGCGCTGGCCAGCGCGCTCGCGGCCTGGTGGTACCTGCTGCGGCTTGCGCCGCGCCAACCCTTCAGCGCGGCGCTGCTGGTGCCGGGCCAAGCGCTCTTCCAGAGCCTCGCCAGCGGCGCGCTCGAGCGGGCGGTGATCGCCTTGGGGGCAGCGGTCGATCCCATGGCCACGGCCGCCTACGGCGGGGTGGCGGTGCTGCTCGGCGCGGCGCTCCTGGTGATCCTGCCGACGCGCGAGCACTTCCCGCGCCTCCCTCGGGCACCCGCTTGGTGGGTGGCGCTCATGCGTGCGCTCGGGAAGCGCTGACGGCACACCGCGCTCTGGTAGATTGGGGCGATGAGGCTGGCTCTTAGCGAAGCCGCGGCGTGCGCTGCGCGCGCCGGTCGAGCGCGGCGCACGCGTGCGTTCGTGAGCGTTCTGGTCACGCTCTCGGTCGTGCTTGTGGCCTGCACGCCGGCGACGATCGACGCCGAGATCACCAGCGCGACGCCCCTCGGTGAGGTGTTCGCACCGCGCTTCGAGATCGAGCCGGGCGCCACCTTCATCGAGCGCTTCGACCCGCCTGGGGCGGGCGCTGGCTTGGCCTTGGCGCTCGCCACCGTGGTCCGGAACCCGAACGGTTTCCCGATCGTCCTGCAGCGTATCGATTACCGGTTCCGGCTCGGCGGCGAGGTCGTGGCCGAGGCGACGCTGCTGACCGACCTCGACGTCGACGCGAACAGCGCCGCGCCACTGGCCTGGATCGTAGAGGCCGACCTCACCGATCGACCCGAGCTGTGGCTCCAGGTGGTCCGCGCGTTCGCGAGCACCCCGCTGGCCTTCGAGCTCGAGGGCCGGTTGCACTTCGCCACGCAGTCGTACGCCTTCGTCACGCTGTCGCGTCCGCTGGCCGAGGGCGCCGCGCTGGCCCGGCAGGAGGTCGTGCCGCCGAGGGTGCGGCTCGACGGGCTCGCCAGCCGCGTCACGCTGGTGCGGCCCGACGCGCCGGTGGTGACCTTGGCCTTGGTCGCGCACAACCCCGGCGACGTCGGCTACTTCCTGACCGGACCGGCACTGGTGCTCGAACTCAACGACGAGCCCGTGGCCACGCTCGAGCTGGGGCCGCTGCCGCTGCCGGCCGGCGACACCGTGCGCACCGACCTCACCTTCCTGATCGACCGCGCCCGCCTGAGCGGCGCCGCCGACGCGGCCCTCACGGCCGCGCTTCGGGGCGAACGCGCCGACGCGCGTCTCCTCGGCGCCTTCGCCTACGACGTGCTGGGCGTCGACAGCTTCACGCTGCGCAACGAGTCGGGCCTCATCGTGCGTATCCCCGATCGCTCGCTGCCCGGGCGCTAGGCGCTGCGTCCCGCCCCAGTCGTTCCGCCCCCAGCCGCTCCAACCCAGCCGCGGCAACCGGCGTGGTGCCGCCGTCGGCGGCCGAGCCTGGATATGATGCCGAGCGTGCCGCGCATCCTCGTGACCGACGCCATCACCTTGGGCGACGCGCGCTATCCCGACGTCGAGGTGGTCGATCGCGCCGGCATCACCCGCGCCGAGTTGCTGTCGGTCATCGCCGACTTCGACGGCCTCATCACGCGCTCGCGCACGCTGGTCGACGAGGCCCTGCTGCGAGCCGCACCGCGCTTGCGGGTCATCGGTCGCGGTGGGGTCGGGGTCGACAACATCGATCTGGCCGCCGCCAGCCGGCGCGGGATCGTGGTGCTCAACGCGCCCGAGGCGAACACCACCTCGGCCGCCGAGTTGGCCGTGGCGCTCATGTTCGCCGCGGCGCGTGGGGTGGCGCGCTCCGATCGCCTCATGCGCGCTGGCGCCTGGGACCGGGCCTTCCTGGGTCGCGAGCTGGCCGGCGCGCGGCTCGGGATCGTCGGCATCGGTCGGATCGGCAGCCAGGTCGCGCAGCGCGCCGCTGCCCTCGGCATGCAGGTGCTGGCCTTCGATCCCTACGTCACGCGTGAGCGCGTCGAAGCGCTGGGCGCGCGCTTGTTCACCTCGCTGGGGGCGATGCTGGAGCGCGTGGACGTGCTCAGCGTCCACACGCCGCTCACGGCCGAGACGCATGGCATGATCGGAGCGGCCGAACTCGCCCTGCTGCCGCGCGGCGCGATCGTCGTGAACGCCGCCCGTGGCGGCATCGTGGTGGAGGACGCGCTGCTGGCTGCGCTCGAATCCGGGCACGTGGCCGCCGCCGGCCTCGACGTCTTCGCGCTGGAGCCGCTGCCGCGGGAGCATCCCTTGCTGGCGCGCGACGACGTGGTGTTGACCGCCCACTTGGGCGCCAACACGGTCGAAGCGCAGGCGCGGGTGGGCGCCGAGATCCTGGAGCGCACCGCGCTGGCGCTGTTGGGCGACCTCTCGCGCGGCGCCGTCAACGCCCCGGCGCTGGCGCCCGAGGTGGTCAAGGCCCTGGGACGGTACCTGGAGCTGGGTGAGGCGCTCGGGCGCATGGCCAGCCAGCTCGGCGACGAGCGCGTGCACGTGCTCGACGTGCGCTGCGAGGGGCGCTTCCCCGAACCGCCGGCACCGGTGGCCGTGGCGGTGGCCAAGGGCTTCCTGGAGCGCATCCTGGACGAGCCACCCAACTACATCAACGCCGTCGCGATCGCCAAGCAACGAGGCATCGAGGTGCGGTTCGGCGAGGGTCCCGCCAGCGGCGGCTACCGGCAGCAGGTGACGGTGCGCGCCGGCGGTAGCGGCCCCACCAGTGAGGTCGCCGGCACCGTCCTGGGCGACCAGCCGCGGGTGGTGGCCATCGACGGCTTCCCGATCGAGATCCGGCCCGAGGGCACCATGCTGATCTGCACGAACTACGACCGGCCCGGTGCGATCGGCAAGGTCGGCACGATCCTCGGTGACGCCGGCGTCAACATCTCCGCGCTGCAGCTCTCGCGGGTCGGCGACGACGGCTTGGCGATGTTCGCCCTGACGCTCGACCAGGTGCCGCCAGAGCCGGTCCTCGACCTGCTGCGTGGCCTCCATGACGTCATCCACAGCCTCCGCACGGTGCGGCTCTAGGCCACGGGGACGAGCCCGCCGTGTTCGACGAACGCCTCCTCGCCCCCGGCCCGGTGCCCATCCCGCGACAGGTGCGCGAGGTGCTGGCGCGGCCGGCGCTGCATCACCGCAGCCCTGCCTTCCGCGCCAGCTTCGCCCGGGCCCGGTCGCGGCTGGCCGAGGTGATGCTGGTGCCAGGCGACGACGTGCTGCTGTTGGGTGGTGCCGGCACCACCGCCTTCGAAGCGGCCTTCCTCGCCTGCGTGCCGGTAGGCGCCACCGTGGTGGCTGCCCACGCCGGCAAGTTCGGCGCGCGTTGGGCGGGGCTGGCGCGCCGCTACGGGCATCCCGTCGTCGAGGTGGAAGCGCCGTGGGGGGCAGCGCTCGCCCCCGAGGCCGTGGCCGCAGCGCTGCGCGCCCACCCGCATGCCGCTGCGCTCACCGTGGTGCACTCGGAGACGTCCACCGGCGTCCTGCACGACCTCCGCGCCATCGCCGCGGCGGCGCGCGCCGCGGCGCCCGACGCGCTCGTGCTGGTTGACGCCGTCACGAGCCTGGCGGCGACGGAACTGCGGCCGCATGCGTGGGGTCTGGATGCCGTCATCGCGGGTTCCCAGAAGGGGCTGCTGCTGCCGCCGGGGTTGGCCTTCGCTTGGCTCTCGGAGCGCGCCTGGCAGCGCGCGCCCGACCCAGCCGCGCGGCATCCGAGCGTCACCCTCGACCTTCACGCGGAGCGGCCGCGACAGCAGGGGGCGAGTACCGGCGTCACCCCGCCGGTGCCGCTGGTGCTGGCGCTGGAGGTGGCCTCGGAGCTGCTCCTGGACCACGGTCTCGAGCCGTACTGGGCCCTGAAGCAGCGCCTGAACGCCGCCGTGCTCGCGGGGCTCGAAGCGCTCGGCTGTGCGCCCTTCGCTGCGCGACCGAGCCCCGCCGTGGCGGCGGTGTGGACGCCTGAAGGGCTCGAGGCTGGGGCCTTGACCGCGGCGCTGCGCGAGCGTGGGGTGCGCGTGGGTGGGGGGCAGGATGCGTTCGCTGCGCGCATGCTCAGGCCCAGCGTCCTCGGCCACGTCGACGCCTACGACGCGCTGGCGATCGTGGCGGCGTTCGAGGCGGCGCTCTCCGACCTGGGCGCGCCGTTCGAGGCGGGCGCCGGCGTGCAGGCCTTCCAGCGGCGCTGGCTGGGCTGAGCGCGCGGCGGTGTCGCATCGCCAAGCGAGCGCGTCGCGCGCGTGATGCGTCGGACGGGCGCGAAGGACGCGCCCTAGCGCCGCGCCCCTAGCGCCGCGCCACGAAGGCCCACACCGTCGACGTCGCGCGGACCGGGCCGCGCTCGAAGTCGCCGTAGCAGCGGACGTCGCTGAAGCCGGCCGTGCGCAGCGCCCGCTCCAGCTCGTAGCGCTGGTAGTAGCGCTGCCGCAAGGTGGCGCGGCGGCGGCGCAGCACCCCACCTGGCTCCACCTGGTCGAGGCGGTGGTGGCTCAGCACCAGCTGGCGAACCAGGTCGTGGTGCTGCCACACGAACAGGTCGGCGTCGGGGCCGGCCAGCTGCGCCCACGCGGGCTCTGCCCGCAGCAGGCCGTCGTGGCCGAAGCGTGGCACGAACACGTCGCAGGCGAACGCGCCGCCCGGGGCGAGGTGGTCGCGGGCCCGCGCCAGGGCGGCGTCCTGCTCGTCGACGCGCTCGAGATGCATGAGCGTGTTGAAGGCCGCCAGCACCAGCGCGAAGCGCTCGCCGAGCGCCAGCGTGCGCGCGTCACCGGCCACCAAGCGGATGCGTGCCGCGACGTCAGGGCGCGTGTCGGCCAGCGCCGCGAAGCGCTCCGCCGCGCGGCCACGCATGGCATCGTTCGGCTCCAGCGCCACCACCGGCAGACCAGCGGCTGCCAACGCGATCGTCACACGGCCCGTGCCGGCGCCCAGCTCCAGCACGGGGCCGGCTTGGTCCTCGGCCAGCCGACGGTAGAAGGCCAGGTCGTCGCGGTAGCCGTCGTGCTGCAGGTCGTACAGCCAGGGAGCGTCGTACAGGTCGTTCACGCGGTCGCCTCAGATCGCGCCGCGCTGCCCGAGGAAGCCTCCTCGGAAGCGTCCTCGGAAGCGTCCTCGGACGCGTCCACGGACCTTCGCGTCGCCGCCGTCACGTCGCGGACGCTGCCGTGCTCCAGCCGCAGGACGCGGTCGGCAAGCGACACCAACGCCGGGCGATGGCTCACGGCCAACACCAAGCGCTGCTGCGCCTGCTGGCGGAGGACGCCCACCACCTCGCGCTCGGAGGCCTCGTCCAAGGCCGAGGTGGGCTCGTCGAGCAGCAGCACGGCGGGTTCGCCCAGGAGCGCCCGAGCGATCGCCAGACGCTGCCGCTGGCCACCCGACAGCCCGCCGCCATCCTCACCGAGGTCGGTGTCGAGCTGCGCTGGCAGCGCTTCGATGGTGGCCCGCATGCCCACCTGGTCGAGCGCCCGCCACAAACGAGCCTCCGTCACCGTGCGTCCCAGGCTGAGGTTGTCGCGCACGCGGCCCGAGAGCAAATCGGTGCCCTGCGCGACGGCCGCCACCAGCTGCCGCACGCGAGGCTCGTCCACCTCGAGGGGCTCGCCGCAGAGCAGCACCTGACCCTGCTCGATCGGCACGAACCCGAGCAGGGCACGCAGCAGCGTGGTCTTGCCGGCGCCGCTCGGACCCACGATCGCGACGAGCGCCGGCGCGGGCAGCGTCAGGGTGGCGTCACGAAGCACCTCGGGCCCGCCAGGCACGCGTAGCCGCAGGTCGACGAGCGCCAGGCTCGGGTGCGGCGTGGTCGTCGCCTCGTCGCGTTCGGCCGGCGCCAGCGACGGTGCCGTGTCAGGCTGGCCCAGCGAGGCCAGGCGGCGCCACGCGGCGCGCGCCTGCTGCGCCATCGCCACGGCCCGCGGCAGCAGCTGGGCAGGTGTTGCCAGCAGCGCCACCAGGGTGATGAAGGTGACGACCTGCCCGGTGCTGATGACGCCCTCCGCGGCGCGCTGGACCAGCAGCGCGATCAGGGCCGCCAAGGCCGTGAACAGCAGCACCTGCGACACCGGCACCTGGAGCGCGGCCAGCGCCGTGCGGCGCGCCATCGCACGCTCGGTGGCGCGGTTCTCGCGCGCCAGCCGCTCGGCCATGAAGGCATCGGCGGCGTAGGTGCGCACCGTCTCGTGATGGCGGAAGGCCTCCTGTAAGCGTGCGCCCACCCGCTCCAAGCCGGCCTGGTGGCGCTCGCTGGCGGCCTCGATGCGCCTTCCCACGAGGCGCAGCGCCACGATCGCCGGCAGCGCCAGCAGCAGCAGCGCGCCGGTCGCCAGCGGATCGGTCCAGGCCAACACGGCCAGCACGCACAGCAGCGTGACGCTCTCGGCCACGGCGCTCCCGAGGCCGTAGAGGACGAACACCTCCACCTCCCGCAGGTCGCTCAGCAGGCGCGCGCTGAGGCCGCCGCTGCTACCCGGCAGCGTGCCGGGCGGGCGCCGCACCAGGCTGGCGCCGAGATCGGCCCGCCAACTCGCGCTCGCAGCGGCCGCAGCGCGACCGAAGGCAGCGTCCTGGGTCCACAGCAAGACCGCGCCCGTCAGCGCCAAGGCGCCACCGATGGCCAGCAGCGGCGCCAACGCCTCGAGTTCCTGGAGCGCCAGCACACGGTCGAACAGCGGCGTGACCACGACCGGCACGAGCGCGACGCGCACGACGGCGCCTACCAGGGCAGCCGCCGAGCCGACCAGGAGCCACGCGCGCACGCGCCGCCTCCCCGCCCCGGTCAGCCGCAGCGGTGCTTCGGCACGCTCGCCCCGACCGGCGCCCAGGCTCACGTCGCGTCGCCCTTCGGGGGCGCCGGCAGCGCCCAGCCGAGCGTGTCGTACACGCGGCGCACCAGGCGCTCGGCGGCGCCGCGCGCCGGCATGCTGGCCACCAGACGGGCCGAGCGGCGCGCGCGCTCGTCCGGATCGTCGAGCAGCCGTGCGACCGCCGCCGCGACGCCTTGGACGCTCACCTGGCCCTTCACCTCGACCATCAGCGACTCGCCAGTGAGCTGGTTCGGCAACGACACCGGGTAGCGCAAGCGCTCCACGAACAGCCGCACCGCGGCTCGCTTCAGCGGCCGGCCGACGAGCGGCAGCAGCGACAACCAGTGCCCTGGGCCTTCCAAGGGGATGATCTCGGGGCGGTTGAGCGGCAGCATCACCACGCTCGGGACACCGGCGATGCCGAGCTCGAGGGTGTTGGTGCCTGGGATCGTGATCGCGACGGTGGCCGCGCGCAGCTGGCCCGGCCGCTGGCTCTCGTCCACCATGCGGACCCGCGCGCCACCCGGGGTGCGAACCACGTCGCCCTCGCGACGGCCCGCGGCCCCTCCCAGGGTCGCCGCGTGGCGCCCCGCGATGCCCGCCTCGATCGCCTGCGCCGAGAGCAAGGCGCTCACGGGCCACGCGAAGCTGGCCCCCGGATAGCGCGCCGCGAGCGCGTCGGCCAGCGCCAGCATGAAGGGGATGAGGTGCACCGCGAAGCCGTCGCGTGAGCCTGCGAACAGCAGCACGTGCGGGTCGCCTTCGGGGCGAGCGGGGGCGGCGGCTTCGAGCGCGTCCGCGACCAGGTTGCCGACCACCTCGACGCGCCCGGCTGGCGTGCCAAGGAGCCGCGCGCTGCGGGCGGTGCGCTCGTCGTGAACGAACAGGCGTTGCACGCCGCGCACGCGGTAGGGGACGAAGCTGTAGCGCAGCACGGGGAACCCCAGTCGTCGCCCGAGCAGGACCGCGCTGCCACCGTTGCCGCCCATCGACAGCACCACGCCTGGGCCGCGCGGCCGCGGCGTGGCATCGACCAGGCCCGCGGGCGCACGCCGCAGGGCGATCCCGCGCACGAACGCGGCGGGCGTGGTGACGGCGTCCGCGCCGAAGCGCTCGGCCAGCGCGGCCTCGCCGCCGCCGGCGAACTGACAGGGGATCAGTGCCAGCGCGATGCGCGCCGTGGGGTCGAGGCGCCGCCAGGCCGCGAGCGTGGGGCGCACCCAGCTGGTCAACTCGCCCGGCCCGTTGCTCACGAGCACGACCTGGCGGCGTCCGGCCGCCATCAGGGCCCCAGGAAGCGCATCACCCCGCGCCGTGAGCTGGCGCGGAAAGCCTCGATCTCGGCCACCTCGGGATGCTCCTGTGCGAGCGCCGCCACGCGAGCGTGATCGCGCTTGCGCAAGGCCCGCACGGCGGCTTCCAGCGCGGCGTAGGTGTGGGCCGGCACGGCGCGGCGCTGGAGGCCGACACGGTTGAGGCGGTAGTGTCGGGCCGGGTTGCCGCGTGCCATCAGGAAGGGCAGGACGTCCTTGTTCGTGGCGGAGGCGGCGCCGAACATGGCCCCCCGGCCGACCCGGCAGTACTGGTGGAGCATCGCGTTGGCGCCCAACACGGCGTCGTCACCCACCTCCACGTGCCCACCCAGCTGGACGTAGGTGGTCAGCACGCAGCCGCTGCCCACCCGGCAGTTGTGCGAGACGTGCGCGCCGCACATGATCAGGCTGCCCTCGCCGACGCGGGTGGAGGCGCCTTCGCCGGTGGCGCGATGCACGGTCACGAACTCGCGCAGCACCACCCGATCGTCGATGCGAACGCCGCTGGGCTCACCCCGGAAGCCGGCGTCCATGGGCGCGCCGCCGACCACCGCGTACGGACCCAGGCGGGCGTCGCTCCCCACCACGGTGCCCGCGTGCAGCACGCTGCCGACCCGCACAAGGCTGCCGGGCCCGACCCGCACGCCGGCCTCGATCACGGCGTTGGCCTCCACCACGACGCCGTCGGCGAGCTCGGCGCCGGCGCCGACGTGGGCGCTGGGGTGCACCTCCGGAGGCGTTGGCATCACATGGCGTACACGAAGGCCAGCGTCGCCTCGGCGGCGACCTCGTCGCCGACCAGTGCCACCGCGTCGACCGCGCAGTAGCCGCGGCGGAAGCGGGTGATGGTGCCGGTGAGGCGCAACTGGTCGCCGGGCACCACCTTGCGGCGGAAGCGCGCGCGCTCGATCCCGGCCAGGTAGCCGGTGCGGCCCTCCGCGAAGGCCTCGCCCTCGCGCACCGCCAGGCCGATCGCGGCCGCCTGTGCCAGGGCCTCGATGATCAGCACGCCAGGCATGACGGGCTCGTCAGGGAAGTGGCCCTGGAAGTGGGGCTCGTTGACGCTGACGTTCTTGACGCACTCGAAGCGGTCGCCCTCCTGCGAGACGAAGGCGTCGACCAGCAGGAAGGGGTAGCGGTGCGGCAGCACGCGCTTGACGAGGCCATCCATGGCGCGAGTCTATCCCACGGGTGCGCGGCTTCAGCCGGCCGGCGCGCTTCAGCCGGCCGGCGCGGCCACGGTCGCCGCACCGAGGGGCGCGAGCCGTTCGGTCAGGTCGGTGGCCAACGTCAGCGCCCGCAGGTCGTCCTCGAGCGTGCCGATGGGCGTGGCGGAGAGGCGGATGCGGGCCAGGAAGTGCTCCAGCTCCTTGCGCAGCGGGTTGCCCTCGAAGACCACGTGGCGGTCGACATGCACGTGGTTCCCGTCGTCGTCGCTGGGCCGGGGCTGGTAGATGGCCATCTCCGTGTGCGGTTCGCGCGCGAAGTCGAGCCGGAAGGTGCGCTCGGCCTCCGCCACCACCAGCGAGCGTTCGGTGTCGGGCGCGACGCGCGACGCCAGGAAGCGGGCGATGCAGCCGTTCGAGAAGATGATCTGGGCCGCCGCCACGTCCTCGAAGGGCGTGCCGTTGAGCGCGTGGCCGGCCACGGCGACCTGTGCCACGGGGCTGGCGACCAGCCCCAGCACGATGTCGATGTCGTGGATCATGAGGTCGAGGATCACGCCGACGTCGCGGATGCGGGCGTTGGGCGTGAGCCGTCTCGCCTCGATGAGGTACGGCCGGCGTACCTCTTGGCGCAGTTGCTGCACCGTCTTGTAGAAGCGGGTGATGTGCCCCACCTGCATCACCAGGCCGAGCGTGCGGCTCTGCGCCGCCAGGGCGCGCGCCTCGCTCACCCGCGTCGCGACGGGTTTCTCCACCAGCACGTGCAGGCCCGCGTCGAGCAGGCGGCTGGCGAGCGGGTAGTGGGTGCTCGTCGGGCTGGCCAGGCTGACCGCGTCGAGGTGCTCGGCGCGCAGCATGGCGGCGACGTCGGTGTAGGTGGCGCAGCCGTAGAGCTCCGCGGCAGCACGTCGACGGGCCGTGTCCGGCTCCACCACGGCGCGCAGCGAGACGCCCGGGAGCGCCGCGTACACGTTGGCGTGATAGCGGCCCATCACGCCGAAGCCGACGACGGCGACCTGCGACGGTTCGTTCACGCGGACGGCTCGGCGTGGGAGGGGGGAGGGTGGGTGCGGAGATGCAGCATGAAGGCGACGTGGGCAGCGTGCGAACCTCGCTCGATGGACAGCGATCCCGCCAAGGGGCGGCCGAGCAGCGTCAGATCGCCGAGCGCGTCGAGCGCCTTGTGGCGTACCGGCTCGTCGGGCCACCGGAGCGGCGTCGACGGACCGTCGTCACCGAATACGATACCACGGCCATCGTCGGCGCCGCGGAGACCGCCCGCCGCCCGCAGCGCCGACACCTCGGCCGCGGTGGCGAAGGTGCGGGCGTCGAGCAGGTCGTCGTACCGGGCGGGCCCGCCGGCCCAGCGCTGCCGGCCGATCGCCGGGTGGTCGAAGTCGATGCTGGCGTGCAGGTGCTCCGGGCCGGGGTCGAGCCGCATGCGGCTGGCGCCATGACGGAAGACGACGGGCGTGTCCGGCCGCCACGGGGCCGGGGCAGGCGGCGGCGGACCGAGCGCGGCGACGGCCTCGCGCCACGGACCGGCGGAGCCGTCGAAGATGGGCAGCTCGGGGCCCTCGACGGCGACGAGCACACCATGCCAGAAACCGGCCACGCGCAGGGCCGCCAACAGGTGCTCGACCATGGCCACGCGCACGCCGTCGGCGCCGAGCACCGTGCAGCGCGGTGTGGCGGCCACGGTCGCGGCGTCGGCGACCACCTCGTGGCGGCCCTGACGGAAGCGCAGCGGGCCCTCGGAGCGGTGGAGCTCGACCCGGCAGCGGTGGCCGGTGTGGATGCCGACGCCTTCGACGGCGCTGCTCACGTCGGATCGCTGCCGTCGCGGCGGCGTGCGCGCAGCGCTTGCCACATGGTCTCGAGCCGGCCGATCAGGTAGCGCTCGCGCACCCAGCGGCGGAAGGGCTGGGCCGGCACGCCGCCCCAGGTCTCGCCTGGGGGCACGTCCTTCGTCACCCCCGCGTGTCCGGCCAAGCGCGCGTCGGCACCGACGCTGACGTGATCGGCGACCGCAACCATGCCGCCCAGCACGGCCCGGTCGCCGATGCGAGCGCTCCCGGCGATGCCGCTCAAGCCCGCGATCACCACGTCGTCACCGAGGACCACGTTGTGGCCGATCTGGACCAGGTTGTCGATCTTGCAGCGGGCACCGACGCGTGTCGGCAGCAAGGTGCCGCGGTCGATGCAGGCGTTGGCTCCGATCTCGACGTCGTCGCCGACGTCGACGCCGGCCAGGTGATGGATCTTCTCGGCGCCCTGCGGCCCGAAGGCGTAGCCGAAGCCATCGGCGCCCAGGACGGCGCCGGCGTGCACGCGGCAGCGTCGTCCCAGCCGCACGCCGTCGTACAGCACCACGCGCTCGAACAGCACGCTGTCGTCGCCCACGTGACTGCCGGCGCCGATGCTGACCAGGGGGCCGAGCACGACCCTGTCACCGAGCACCGCCCCGGCTGCCACCACGGCGCCGGGGCCGAGCCGCACGTCCGCGCCCAGGTGAGCGTTGGGATGGACCACGGCGCTCGGGTGGTGGCCGTTCTCGGCCGGCAGCGGGCGCGGATCGAGCCGTGCGCTCAGGCGTGCCAGCGCGAGGCGCGGGTCGGCCGTCAGCAGGAGCGCCAGTCCTGAGGCATGCGCGGCACGTACCAAGGCCTCCGCGCTGGTGTCGTCCGAGGCTCGGGTCGCGACCGCCGCCAGCCCGCGTGCCGCAGCAGCCGCGAGCGCGTCCGGCGTGACGTCGGGCCAGACGACGACCGCGCCTT